>CAZXZQ010000001.1:0-44474 GCA_964645215.1 uncultured Rhizobiaceae bacterium
ATCATTAATCTTAAATGATATACAATATGTACATTCTCTGGAGTAGACGGATTTGAAAGAACTGATTGCGACCAATAATTTGGTGATCGTCTCTTTCGTAGAATCTCTGCTTAAGGACGCAAGTATTGATTATTTAATATTTGATCAGAACATGAGCATTTTAGAAGGTTCTATTGGCATTATACCACGACGAATTATGGTTGCGGATGGATTGATAAGAAATGCAAGAGCGCTGCTAGAGGATGCTGGAATTGGGAATGAACTTTCTAATAAATAAAGTTCATAATTGTATTTGATCAACAGAAGATTTTGCGATGGCTTTGCTCGAGAAAAATGATTTAAAAACTACGCATGATGCTTTTCACAATGGCGCTTTCGAGGTTATTCAACCTTCTGATAAGGGTTATCGAAGTGGCTTGGATGCAATGCTAATTGCAGCTGCATTGCCTGCTTCATCTAAAGGCGTTGTCGCTGATCTTGGCTCAGGTGTTGGTGTTGCAGGTCTTGCCGCTCTTAATCTAAATCGCGAACTTGATGCGCTATTGATTGAGAAAAACGAACAACTTGTAGAACTGGCCGAGCAGTCAATTCGTTTAAATAAGAATTCATTTTTGAGAACCCGATGCACAATTTTAAATGCGGATGTGTTGCTGTCCGGTGAAGAGAGAATGAAGGCGGGTATGAAGCCTGAAAGTGTTGATCATGTCATTATGAACCCGCCTTATAATTCTGTTTCTGATCGTCCGCCGGTTGACCCTATGCGCATTGAAGCGTTCATGATGGGTGAGGGTGGAGCTGATGCATGGTTCCGCACGGCAGCGAACATCATACGACCAGGTGGCACGCTAATTACCATTTATAAAACGGAAAACTTTGGTGATATTCTTGCATGTACCAAAGGGAGATTTGGTGGATTGGAAATTTTACCAATCCATTCTCGTGCAGATGAACCCGCAAAGCGCATTATTGTGCGTGGCACATACGGCTCTCGTGCACCAATGGCATTGCTGCCAGGTTTTGTGGTGCATGAACAAGATGGAAGCTATACACCTCGCGCGCAAGCTATTGTCGATGGCAAGTCTCATCTTGAGTTTCTATAGTCTTTGAAATTACGCCCTTGCATTTTTGGTTGTTTCTGACCATTTGTAAGAGAAGATTAAACATTCAAAAAAAAGTGCTATGAACTTTAGAAGATTCCTGCCAGGTAAACTTGGCAAAAAGAAAGTCACCATTCCTGTTGTTAGATTATCAGGTGCTATTGCTGCTGGCGGTAGTCCGTTAAATCGCACCTTATCGATGGCTGGTGCTGCGCCACTTTTAGAAAAAGCATTTTCAGATAAGAAGACGCCTGCGGTTGCAATCGTTATCAATTCGCCAGGTGGTTCACCTGTGCAGTCTAATTTGATTTATACGCGTATTCGCCAATTGGCTGATGAAAAAGGCAAACACGTTCTCGTATTTGTTGAAGATGTTGCCGCATCAGGCGGGTATATGTTGGCGATTGCAGGTGACGAAATTTTTGTCGATGAGATGTCCATCATCGGTTCAATTGGTGTTGTTTCTGCAAGCTTTGGTTTTGATAAAGCTATTGAAAAACTAGGCGTTGAGCGCCGCGTTTATACAGCCGGTAAAAACAAAGTTTCCTTAGACCCATTCCAACCAGAGAAGAAGGCAGACATTGCTTATCTGAAAGAATTGCAACTGGAAATTCATCAGGTCTTTATTGATATGGTGACAGCACGGCGCGGTGACAAATTGTCGGATGATCCTGATATCTTTACTGGCAAGTTCTGGACTGGCCTCCGCGCCAAAGAGCTAGGCCTTGTGGATGGATTTGGTCATATTGGCACCATTATTAAAGAGCGTTATGGTGAGGACGCGGAATTAAAACTCATTCAGCAAAAACGCGGGCTTTTAAATCGTGGTGGTGAAAGCGGCATATCATTTGCATCCCATGCTGAGGCTTTAGTGGACGCAAGTGTTATGACAGCGGAAGAAAAAGCCTTGCGCGCCCGCTTTGGATTGTAAGGCGTGGATTTTTAAGGGAGGGTAATATGCAACTGATCGCAGTTGGCTTGGTAGGCGGCCTGGTCTGGTACGGATATCGCGCATTTAAACGTGAGATGAAGCGTGTTGGTGAACAAATTCGCGAAGAAGAAAAAAAAGCGGCTTCAAAAACAGTTCTAAAGCAAGATGAAGATGGCGTTTATCGCCCTACAAAAGACGATTAATAATCGTCAATTAATCAGCCCTTCACTCACCCCCGCATTCGCTTCGGCAATAATTTCGGGGTTATAATACTCCCCTGTGTTTACCACCTGCGCGGTCGCGTATTGGAAATTATCCATTTCATCTTGCGGAACAGCTGCGCGCGCAAAAATGCGTAATAGAACGAAGTTTAAAAACAGACCTGAGATAATCAGAAGTATCCACATGAACATCTGAACAGGGAAAAATTGCAATAGAACCGTTGAAATCATCGGCACAATAAAGGCACCGGTAGACCAAATCACCATCAAGGTTGAAGACAAGAAGACATAATGTTTTGGATCTGCCCGATCATTAGCAAGTGCGCTTGAAACAGAATAAATTGTTTCAATTGAGCCGGACCATAAAGCAAACATCAACACCAGCCAGATGAAGCTTAAGTTTGATTCAGTTAATATTGCTAGCACACCCAAAATGACAGACATGCAAGAAACAATTACCAATACATAACGGCGGTCGATCCGGTCTGACATAGCCCCCATCGGCAATTGCACGACGAGCAAGCCCATCTGCATCATCAATAAGAGCAGTCCAATATCGGCTGGTGTGTAATTTAAAGTGCCAGCATAAATAGGTGCAAACCCCTGGAGGGTAATGGTCAGGCCACCAATACAAAGCATGCCCATAAAACCAACCGGTGAAATTTTCCAAAGCTTGCGGATCTGAATGTTGAACTCTTCGGGTGCTTCTGGTTGGCGCAGCCGCGTGAGGCCAACTGGTAAAATAGCCAGTGTCACCAACCCAACACAAATTGCCATGGGTATATGACTATCCACGTCCATATAGCCGATTGAATAGGAACCAAGGCCCAATGCAACAACATAGCTCACATAAAAACTTGTAATCACCCGCCCGCGTATTTCATCAGTGCAAGCATCATGCAACCAGCTTTGCGCAACAATAAATGCGCCATTAATGCCAAACCCATAAAGTGCGCGAGCAAATATCCAGACGTAAGGATTGTCGGTCAGCAGAATGATTAAAAAAGACCAGATAATGAACGCATAAACACTCATAAAAACACGCGCATGACCAGAAAGACGCAAGAGCCAACCAACTGCAAGACAGCCGGCTAATCCCCCAAGTGACATGGCTGGAAACATCGCAGACGCAACCCAAGGTTCAAAACCCAACTGCGAAAGCGTGATCGGGATATAGGCAAATCCTATACCAGATGCCAGCGCCATCATTATCATGGAGATAATAATGCCTGACATTGCTATGGGAGGAGCGCTAATGCGAACCTCAGTTGTTTCGATAATGGTGTCTTCTTCCATGATATATCTCACTTAAGGGAAGAAAATTTCTATAATTCCTCTTTATTCTTGAAATTGGTTCTCTACAAATCCTGAACACGTCATAAATGTCGTTTTGCGCGTGAGCGTGCTTGACCAATTTCATTGACGCGCCTAAACAGGTTTTATGAATTCTACAGCTGAAAAATTACCGGACTATATGCATCCAACCCGCTCGTTTCAGGGCTTAATCCTGACGCTTCATAACTATTGGGCTGAGTATGGATGTGTGATCCTGCAACCCTACGACATGGAAGTAGGAGCGGGCACATTTCATCCGGCAACAACCCTGCGCTCACTTGGTCCAAAGCATTGGAATGCAGCTTATGTGCAACCCTCTCGTCGACCAACGGATGGTCGCTATGGTGAGAACCCAAACCGCCTGCAACACTATTATCAATACCAAACATTATTAAAGCCATCTCCGCCAAATTTGCAGGAACTTTATTTGGGTTCGCTTGCCGCAATTGGCATTGACCCGATGTTGCATGACATTCGATTTGTAGAAGATGATTGGGAAAGTCCAACATTGGGGGCTTGGGGGCTTGGATGGGAAGTTTGGTGCGACGGCATGGAAGTCTCGCAGTTTACATATTTCCAACAGGTTTGCGGCTTTGAATGTTCGCCGGTTGCGGGCGAACTCACCTACGGGCTTGAGCGTTTGGCCATGTATGTGCAGGACGTCGACAATGTCTATGACCTCAATTTCAACGGCCAGGAAGGCAATGCCAAAGTCACTTATGGAGACGTCTTCCAGCAAACCGAACGCGAATATTCCCGCTGGAATTTTGACGTTGCAGATACTGACACATTGCTCAAGCATTTTGAAGATGCGGAAGCTGAATGTAACCGTATCTTGGCCCAAGAAGACATCGACCCGAAAAACGGTAAATCAATTGTTATGGCGCATCCTGCCTATGACCAATGCATCAAGGCGTCTCATGTGTTCAATTTGCTTGATGCGCGCGGCGTGATTTCTGTGACTGAGCGTCAGAGTTATATTCTGCGTGTTCGTACATTGGCACGTGCTTGCGGAGAAGCATTTTTGAAAACCGAAGCGGGTGGAGGGCAACCCAATGAGTGAGCCAAAACGCGCAGGTGATAACCCAGAGCGGGTGGAAGTCAAAGCCGGTGAAACTTATTTTTACTGCACATGCGGGGAATCTGCGAAACAACCTTTTTGCGATGGCTCGCATAAGGGTTCAGACTTCGCACCCATAAAATGGACTGCCGAAGAGGATGGACCCAAGTTTTTCTGCACATGTAAAGCGACCGAAAAAGCACCCTTTTGCGATGGATCGCACAGCAAGGCTTAATTGAGAATGAAAATGGTTGGGTTAGGCTAATGAGTGAACTTAAAATTCTGGGTACGGCATCCGTTTTTTTGACAACGCAAATGATTGCGTCATTAGACTATTGGCGTGATAAATTGGGTTTCACTGCCAATGTGTGGGGCGATCCAATTAGCCATGCGATATTAGACCGCGACGGTTTTAAAATCATGCTAAGCACGGCATCGAAGGAACATGAGATTGTACCAAACTGGAAGATAAACGGTATTTGGAATGCGTATTTTTGGATAAATGATGCCACAGCGCTTTATGATGAATATACAAAGTCTGGCGCAATTATCGATTATAAATTACATGAGAAACCATACGGTGTCTTAGAGTTTGGAATCCAGGACTTGGATGGACATGATATCGCTTTTGGCCAGGACATAAATTAATGCCAGACTTACTACTCGAACTTTTCTCTGAAGAGATACTGAGCCGCCCGCCTTGCCCGCAGCAGCAAGGCTGCGAGGACAGGCAAATAGAAAAATGCATGCGTAGTTTTTAAGTGAGATAAAATGCCAGATTTACTACTCGAACTTTTTTCCGAAGAAATTCCCTCTCGCATGCAACGAAAAGCTGCGGACGATTTGCGTACGGCAGTCACAAATGCGCTGGTTGATGCTGGCCTGACATATGAGGGCGCGAAAGAATATTGGACACCGCGTAGATTGGTTTTGGATATTCGTGGGCTAACTGCGCGTTCAGCCGATATAAAAGAAGAGCGTAAAGGGCCGCGCACAGACGCACCGGAAAAAGCACTTGAAGGCTTTATGCGCGGTGCAGGCTTGTCTTCCATTGATGATGCAGAAGTTCGTACCGACCCTAAAAAGGGTGACTTTTATGTTGCCGTCATTGAGAAGCCGGGCCGGGACGCAAGCGATATTATTGCCGAAGCCATGCCGGGCATCATCAAAGGGTTCCCTTGGCCAAAATCCATGCGCTGGGGTGAAAGCTCCGGTGATGCGGGCAGTCTCAAATGGGTGCGTCCGCTTCAATCTATTCTATGTTTATTTGGTCCGGAAACAGAAGAAATGGACGTGGTTGATTTTGAAGTGGATGGGATCAAGTCTGGCAAAGTCTCTCGTGGGCATCGTTTTATGGCGCCAGCGGATTTTGAAGTAAAACATTTTGACGATTACGCGGCGAAGCTTGCAAAAGCATTTGTAATTTTGGATGCGGAAACGCGCAAGGAAACCATTTTAACGGAAGCAAAAAATCTTGCCTTCGCTCAAGGCTTGGAACTGGTTGATGATCCGGCGCTTCTCGAAGAAGTGGCGGGCCTGGTCGAATGGCCTGTGCCGCTAATGGGCGAATATGAAGAAGACTTTTTGGACATTCCGGCAGAAGTCATTCAGCTCACCATCCGCGAAAATCAAAAATGTTTTGTGTTGGCAAAGCCGAGTGGTGAACTCACCAACAAGTTTATGCTCGTCTCTAACATCACACCATCTGATGGCGGAGCAGAAGTCATCCGAGGCAATGGCAAAGTGGTGAATGCCCGTTTGTCGGACGCGAAGTTTTTCTGGGAAAGCGATTTGCATCAGATTAATTCCGATGCAGGTTTTGAATCGTGGATCGAAAAACTAAATACGGTCACCTTCCACGCCAAACTTGGAACGCAAGGCGATCGGGTCGCACGGATTACGGCATTATCTTGGGAGTTTGAATCTTCGGTAGGTGCGAATAAAACGAGTATAACAATCGCATCCCAATTATGTAAGGCTGATTTGAATTCAGCAATGGTAACTGAATTTGCTAAAGTGCAAGGTAAGATGGGTCGCGAATATGCAACCCGCTCAGGCCTCGATGCTTCTGTCGCGCTTGCCATTCAAGAACATTATTCACCGCTGGGACCAACAGACGATGTGCCAAGTGATGCTGTTTCTGTAACAGTAGCATTGGCAGATAAGCTCGATATGCTTGTTGGTTTCTGGGCCATTGATGAGAAACCAACCGGCAAGGGTGACCCATTTGCGCTTCGCCGCGCAGCGCTTGGAGTTATTAGACTAATTTTGGAAAACAGAATTCAGATTGGTTTAAAACAATTTTTTCAATTTGCTATGTCGAGTCACAGTTATTCGGAATATCAACGACAAATTGGCGTGCAAAACTCTGAAATTGCTGCATTTTCGATCAAAAATCCGCATTTGTTAGACACTTCAACTGCAGCCTTAAGAAAGAATATCACGGCAAGAGGAATGCATAAGGCATTTGGAAAGTCGCAAAATGAGCTTAAAGAAGTTGAAGTTGACCTCCTCTCATTCTTCCATGAACGTCTCAAAGTCTATTTGCGTGACAAAGGCATTCGTCATGATTTGATTGATGCGGTTTTGACCGAACAGGCGGATGATTTGTTGATGGTAAGCCGCAAAGCCGAGGCACTACAAAAGCTCATTGATTCCGAAGATGGTCAAAACTTGCTTGCTGGCTATAAACGCGCGGCAAATATTCTGGTGGCGGAAGAGAAAAAGGGAACGAACATCGCGGATAGCGTTTCTGCCAATCTCCTTTCCGATGAGGCAGAGAAGGCGCTCAATACAGCCATCGACAAGACAGTTGAATGCAATGAAACCGCACTTGCTAATGAAAATTTTGAAGGTGCGATGACAGCCCTTGCATCACTCCGCGCGCCTATCGACAAATTTTTTGAACTTCACATTATGAATGATGATGAAAATATCCGGGCTAATCGTTTGGCAATGTTGGTTCGTATTCGTTCAGCAATGCATGATGTTGCGGATTTCGGTAAGATTAGTGGATGACGCTCTAATTTAGGAACCAACAAAATGAAAACTTGGAAACTCTACCTCTCTGGTGAAATTCATACCGACTGGCGTGAGCAGATTGAGGCCGGATGCAAGGCAGCTAATTTGCCCGTTTCATTCTCCGCGCCCGTTACGCACCACGAAGCATCGGATGATTGCGGCGTGGCTATTCTGGGCGAAGAGCCAAACAAGTTTTGGCATGATCACAAAGGGGCGCAGATGAATGCGATCCGCACCCGTACGCTGATTGGTGAAGCGGATATTGTGATTGTACGATTTGGTGAAAAATACAAACAGTGGAATGCGGCTTTCGATGCAGGTTATGCCTCTGCGCTTGGCAAACCTACCATCATCATGCACCAAGATGAACACGCACATGCCTTGAAGGAGGTCGATGCTTCCGCACTTGCGGTTACTAAAACGCCAGAAGAGATTGTTGAGATTTTGGCTTACGTGATTAGCGGAGAATTAAAGGGATATACGGGGTAAAAACCAAATTCCGTCATCCTAGGGACAAGCCCTAGGATGACGACCGAAATTTATTACTCCCTAAACTTCCCATGCTTACCAACACCAGATGAAAACCGCGTTGCCCCAGCAACCGTTTCACCAGAATTGATTGTCGCCATACCAAGCTTTGTCTCGTTATGGATCGCCGCTTCCGTATCAAGTGACCACTGATCAAGCATCGATTGTCGGTCACTGCGCATACAGGCTTGCGGGAATTTGGCAATCTCCTTGGCGAGTTGAATGGCAGTCTCAAGTGCAGAACCTGAACCACATACTCGGTTTGCCAGACCAATCTGCCCCGCCTCTTTTGCCTCAACCGGACGGCCTGTTAAAATCAGGTCCATGGCGCGGGATTGGCCAATTAGACGCGGCAGGCGGATAGTCCCCATGTCAATCAGAGGCACACCGAACCGGCGACAGAAAATTCCCATAATAGCATCTTCAGCCATGACGCGTAGATCACACCAAAGTGCCAACTCCATACCGCCCGCAACTGCGTGGCCTTCAATAGCCGCGATCACAGGCTTAGAAAGTTGCATACGAGAAACACCCATCGGTGCAAGCGAATTGATGCCGCCATCCTCCATCGGGTTCTCACCTTCGCCCTCGGCGAGCGCCTTGAGGTCTGCGCCCGCGCAAAACGTGCCACTCATGCCTGTGAGAATGGCGGCGTCGGAATTTTCATCTTTGTCAAATTGCTGAAATGCTGCGTAAAGCTCACGGGCAGTTTCACCATTAACGGCATTGCGGCGCTCGGTCCGATTAATTGCGATGGTCGTGACGCGTTCATCTTGGGTGATAATGAGGTTGTTGAAGTTAGCCATTTTCCCGCGCTACCTCACGCCAGCCGATATCCCGGCGGCAGAAGCCATTTTCCCAATCAATTTTGTCTGCGGCTTGGTAGGCTTTGTTCTGCGCTTCGGTAACGCTTTCACCCATTGCGGTAACGTTCAACACCCGTCCGCCAGTAGCAACAAGCTGCTCACCATCCATGCCAGTACCTGCATGAAAGACAAATGCACCGTCTGCTTCTGCAGCCTCAATATTGTTAATCGGCGTGCTCTTCTCATAACTGCCCGGATAGCCTTTTGAGGCGAGCACTACCGAGAGTGCGCAATCATCTGACCATTGCGCATCATGCTCAAGGATGGAACCTTCACTCGCTGCAATCATGAGTTCAAGCAAGTCAGATTTTAATCGCGGCATGATGACCTGACATTCAGGGTCGCCAAAGCGCACATTATATTCAATCAACTCCGGGCCTTTATCGGTGAGCATAAGCCCTGCATATAAAATGCCCTTAAACGGATGACCACGTGAATGCATGCCCGCAAGTGTTGGTACGATGATATCAATCATCGTGCGGTCGATCATCGCTTGCGTCATCACTGGGGCAGGGGAGTAAGCGCCCATGCCGCCGGTATTTGGTCCGGTATCGCCATCGCCCACGCGTTTATGGTCTTGTGCCGTACCGAGTAGCATCGCGGATTGTCCGTCACATATGGCAAAAAGACTTGCTTCTTCGCCTTCAAGGAAAGCCTCGATAACCACTTCATGTCCGGCTTCGCCAAACGAACCAGCAAAGCAATCGTCGATTGCGGCTTCTGCATCGCCGCGCGATTCGGCAATGATAACGCCTTTGCCTGCGGCAAGGCCATCAGCCTTGATGACGATAGGAATAGACATTTCATCGAGAAACGCTTTTGCACTTTCAGCTTCTGTGAAGCGTTTATAGGCGGCGGTAGGAATATTAAACTCCGCACACAGATCTTTGGTGAACCCTTTGGATCCTTCCAACTGAGCCGCATAAGCAGAGGGACCAAAGACGCCGATTTGTTCTGCTTGTAATGCATCTGCGAGACCACCGACGAGCGGTTGCTCAGGACCAACCACTACGAAGCCGATGTCATTTACCTTGCAAAATTCAAGTATGCCCGCCTGATCGCCTACGCCGATATTGACGCATTCCGCCACTTGCGCGATGCCAGCATTGCCCGGCGCGCAGTAAAGTGTTTTCATCTTGGGTGATTGTGCAAGTTTCCAAGCCAGTGCATGTTCTCGGCCACCGGATCCAATCAGCAGAACATTCATTAGTTTCTCCACTTAAAATTATGAGCGTAAGTTACCATGTAAAAGAGTGAGACAATCCGCTTCTTGACCTAATCAGTGAGACAGTCCACAGATTTGTTATGACAGAGAAAACCAAAGCAGAAGACAAGGTCGCAGACGCACTTAAACATTCATGGGTTTATCATTTACCCAAATGGGCTTGGCCCTATGCGCAACTGGCGCGTTGGGAACGCCCCATCGGCTGGGAGCTTTTAATGTGGCCTTGTCTTTGGAGTTTGATGCTCGCCTGGGGCAAAACCAATGCAGATATTGGAATGCCTGGTGCAGACACCAGCATGTTGATTACCTCTAATTTTATTCTAGCTTACGTATTTCTTTTTTGGGCGGGATCATTTCTGATGCGCGGTGCAGGCTGCACATATAATGATTTAGTCGACAAAGACATTGACGATAAAGTTGCCCGAACCCGCTCACGACCGTTGCCATCTGGTCGGGTGAATAAAAAACAGGTTTTAGTATTTTTGACGCTTCAATTATTATTGGGCTTGATCATTTTGCTACAGTTTAACAACACGGTTTTTTGGCTAGGTGTTGCGTCACTCATCACGGTTGTTATTTACCCATTCATGAAACGGATAACATGGTGGCCGCAACTCTTCTTGGGGCTGGCTTTTTCTTGGGGTGCACTTGTTGGCTGGTGGTCGCTCATCGGGTTTAGCGATGCAAATCATATTGGTGTCTGGACACCGCCGCTGCTTTTATATGCGGGCTGTATTTGCTGGGTGATTGCCTATGACACGATTTATGCGCATCAGGATATAGAGGATGATGCACTTGTAGGTGTGATGTCTACCGCGCGTTTGTTTGGCAAAAATACGAAGTCAGCCTTGCAAATCTTATATCAAGGCGCTTTTTTGCTATTTGCTCTCGCCTTTTATGCCGCTGGCGTTCACTGGATTGGCTGGCTTACATTAGCAGCGGGTGGCGTTCACTTGTTCTGGCAAGTGAAAAATTTCGAATTAGATAATCCGCAAAAATGTCTCATGCTGTTTAAATCAAACAGCACGTTTGGTTTTATCATGTTTATAGGATTAGCAATTGCTGCAATTGCACGTGCAGTTTAACGACGTGCAATTAGCTCTGCTGCAGAAATGCGTTCAACCTCACCAACAACTCCAGCCTTACGGCGACGTAAAAAGTTCGGGCGATGTTTAACAGTTGTAATACGCTTGCGGCGTTCCCACGGTGTCTCAACCATGATTTCACCAAGTGTCTGCTGAACTTCTGTTGCTTCACCATCAATGCCGACTATTAGCATTGGCAGTTTCATCAAACGGCTCCATGAATGCCAGTCCGCTGCAATGTCGCTCATGTCATTTGCATAAAGAAGTGGAACACAAAGCTCCGGATCATTATGTAAAAGTTCAAGCGTTACAGTCATAACACCGTTTTGATCTTCAACAGCACGAGCAGCCACACCTTTAAATGCGCGCGTTGGTACAGCCATTGTCATCGGAAGGCCACACGTAAGTGTCTTCTTCACAACAGCGCCGTTGCGATCAAGTTTCCATGATTTTGTTCCCACGCTCAAGCGGTGGGATGATTGATAAGGATCAAGCCGCAAACCACGGCTTGATCCTGTTTCTCTGGCTAAGTTTGCCATTATATGCCTCACTGTCCCTTTCAGAGCCCAATTCTTTGTCGGTGCTTCTGATGCGGAATTATTATTGTTATTTTTGTTTCCGCTATGAGAACGAATATACGCGGCAGGATTCCAAATTCACTTAATAGATAGGGTAAACAAAATCTTGCTTTGAAAAGTGGTTATCGAATTGTTTATGCGGTTGAATTTGTTAAGGTAAAAAAATGGTTTCTATAAAATCGATCGATCACTTTGTTCTAACCGTTGCAAGTATTGAGCGCACCTGCGCCTTTTATCAGCAGGCATTGGGGATGACAGTTGAGACCTTCGGTGAAGGTCGCAAAGCACTCACCTTCGGGGTGCAGAAAATTAATTTGCATGAAATGGGCAAGGAATTTTTGCCCCGCGCTAACAAGCCAACACCAGGCTCTGGTGATTTTTG
The DNA here is from genome assembly GCA_964645215.1 of uncultured Rhizobiaceae bacterium. Lineage (GTDB taxonomy): Bacteria > Pseudomonadota > Alphaproteobacteria > Rhizobiales > Rhizobiaceae > JAALLB01. The sequence continues at coordinate 12,330 of CAZXZQ010000001.1, forward strand.
TATGATCACAGATACGCCAATTGAGAAGTTTATCGCGCATCTTGAAGCTTGTGGTGTTCAGATTGAAGAAGGTCCCGTACCACGCACAGGTGCGTGTGGCCCAATTATCTCGATCTATTTTAGAGATCCAGATATGAATTTAGTTGAAGTGAGCAATTATTGTTAAACCACTTTGCCCGGGTTCATGATGTTATCTGGATCAAGCGTCGCCTTAATAGATTTCATAAGTTGAAGCTCTACTGGATCTTTTGTGCGGGCGATTAAATCGCGTTTAAGTTTCCCCACACCATGTTCCGCAGCAACAGAGCCGTTCATCTCTACCACCAACTGATGAATGAGATTGTTGATGCCCGGTTGTTTAGCCAAAAATGCTTCGCGGTCTTCTCCTGCAGGCTGAGTGATGTTGTAATGCATATTACCATCCCCCATATGGCCAAAGGCACAAATTCGAGCATTTGGAATTTCAGTCTGAATGATTTTATCCGCCATCATTAAAAAATCAGGGATTAAGTGGATCGGAACAGAGATGTCATGCTTCATCGACCCGCCCTCAGGTTTTTGTGCAAGCGGCATGGTTTCGCGAATGCGCCATAAGTCTGTATTCTGTGTGAGCGAATTACCAAGCGTCGCGTCACGGATCATTTCCAATTGCAATGCTTCTTCTAAAATTGATTGCAATATTTCTTGCGCATCTTCCTCGCTTTGACTGGAAGAGATTTCAATTAAAACATGCCATGGCCATACGCTAGAAAGCGGATTACGCACACCTTCCATATGCTGAAATGTAAACTCAATTGGGGTTTGCGCCATGAGTTCAAAGGCAGTGAGTGATTGACCTGCGCGTTCTGACGCTTTTCCAAAAAGCGATAAGGCTTGCGTGGGAGTTTCAAGGCCACAAAACGCAACAGCCTTGCCGCGCGGCTTTGGGAACATTTCCAATACGCAGGCTGTGATAATGCCTAATGTACCTTCTGATCCAACAAAGAGGTTCTTGAGGTCATAACCGGTATTGTCTTTTTTCAGACGACGTAGACCGTTCCAGATTTCACCCGATGGAAGTACCACTTCCAGTCCCATCACCAGATTGCGCGTATTGCCATACACCAGCACACCGGTACCACCCGCATTGGTGGCGATGTTGCCGCCAATTTGGCAGGAACCCTGTGAACCAAGTGCAAGAGGAAAGAGGCGACCATTGTCATCGGCAAGCTTTTGAACGGTCTCAAGTATCGTGCCTGCTTCACAAATAATAACATTGCCATCGAGATCAATTTCTCGGATAGCATTCATCCGTTCGAGTGAAAGGATAATCTGTTTGCCACTTTCATCCGGCACTGCGCCACCCACATGGCCTGTATGCCCACCTTGCGGTACGATGGTCGTTTTTGTCTGTGCAGCCAGCTTAACAATTGCGGAAACTTCTTCTGTATTTGCAGGCTTGAGAACCAGCAGCGTTTGGCCAATAAACAGCCCTCGGTTTTCATGGGTATAATGGGTTACATCATCCTGCCCGCTCAGCGCATTCTTCGCGCCAACAATGTTAATAAACTGATCGATGAGTATCTCAGTCATATATTGTTCCTAGGTGCCGCCGCTCGGCTTAACCGGTCATTGATGGCAAGGCCTAGCCCTTCATTTGGTATAGGCGAAACTTGAATAATTTTTGCGCCAGTTGCGTCCAGTGTTTTTAAGCCCTGATAAAGATTAACTGCTGCTTCCTGCAAATCACCTGCCTTACTTAAATTAAAAATATGATGGTCGTCTGATATGTCAACACGGCCAAAAGCAAGGATGGCGCTTTGATCAGAAAAACTTGTTACATTGAGTTCTAAACTAGCATTGGGAGCGTAATGGCTTTTCATCATGCCAGGCGCTTCGATTGTTCCACCTTCATTTATTTCTGGTCTAATGCCAATCACATGCTCAATCATCCCAGCCGTTATAGCACCCGGGCGAAGAAGGCTAATGGTGTCGTTTTCAATTTTGATGATTGTGGATTCAAGTCCTACGTCACAAGCACCATCATCGATAATGGTTAGGTCAGAAAATTCATCCGCAACATGTAGCGCTGTTGTTGGTGATATTTTCCCTGATCGATTTGCACTTGGTGCGGCGAGCGGCTTGCCAAAATGCTCAATAATTTTTGATGCAATACCGTTCGGGTGACGCAAGCCCACCGTACCCAACTCAGCAGTTACCAATGGATGCAGGGAAGAGTTTTCTGCAAGCGGTACAACCATTGTTAAAGGTCCGGGCCAGAATGCCTCTGCTAACTTTACGGTGATTGTTGAAAGCACACCATATTCGCGTGCCATTGCTAAGCTGCTCACATGGCAAATCAACGGGTTAAATTTAGGACGCCCCTTCATTTCAAAAATTCTGGCAATGCCAATTCCATTGGTGACATCGGCTGCCAAACCGTAGACCGTTTCTGTTGGCAAACCAATACACTCACCGCTTGCAAGTAGCTTACTTATTGCTTCAAGATTCGTTAGCGTCATTTTTGCAGATTCAATAATGCTCATTTACCTGTTGCTTTTCAATTGACGTGAACGTCAAAATTCTTAATTATCCTCCTAGCATTTAAAATTGAATTTGGAGGATTTAAATGTACCGCGCACCCGTAGCAGAAATTTCTCATACGCTCAAACAAGTTGCTGGTATGACAGAAGCAATGAACAGTGGCAAATTAGGCGATTTGTCGGATGATCTTGCCGATGCGGTACTTGAAGAGGCTGGTAAATTTGCGAGTGAACGCATTGCACCGCTTAATAAAGATGCTGATCTTGTGGGCGCCAAACTGGATAATGCGGTTGTAACAACGGCTCCCGGGTTTGCTGAAACCTATAAAGACTGGAGTGAAGGTGGATGGAACGCAATTGCCGGGCCGGAAGAATTTGGTGGTCAGGACCTGCCAAACATGTTGGCAGTTGCCACATCAGAAATGTGGAACTCGGCTTCCATGGGGTTTGCGCTTTGCCCGCTGCTCACAATTGGTGCGGTGGAAGCGCTCGACAAGCATGGCTCGGATGAACTGAAAACAACCTATTTGGAAAAACTTGTTTCTGGTGAATGGACAGGCACGATGAACCTGACCGAACCAGCATGTGGTTCTGACTTGGCAGCACTGAAAACGCAAGCCAAGCCAAAGGGTGATGGCACATATCAGATTTACGGTCAGAAAATTTTCATCACCTATGGCGAACACGATATGACAGAAAATATCTGCCATCTAGTGCTTGCGCGGCTTCCAGATGCACCGGCGGGGACGCGCGGCATCTCGCTCTTCCTTGTGCCAAAATTCATGGTCAATGAAGATGGGAGCTTAGGCGCGCGTAACGATGTTTTCTGTCAGTCGATAGAACATAAAATCGGTATTCATGGGTCGCCGACATGCGTGATGATTTATGGTGACGGATTTGAAGGTCAGGAGGCTGGCGCGATTGGCTATTTAATTGGCGAAGAAAATCGTGGCCTCAATTGCATGTTCACGATGATGAATAACGCGCGTCTTAATGTTGGCGTACAAGGTGTTGCTGTCGGTGAGGCTGCTTACCAGCATGCGCTTAATTATGCGAATGAGCGCAAACAAGGCAAAGCGGCAACGTATGAGGGTGAGGGCATGGCACCGATTATTCATCACCCGGATGTTGCTCGTAACCTGCTACACATGAAATCGATGGTAAACGCTGCGCGTGGCATTTGTTATTCCTGTGCGCATGCGTTGGATATGCAACATGCCAGCGAGGGGGATGAACAAAAAACCTGGGCTGAACGTGCTGGCATTCTCACTCCGATAGCAAAGGCCTTCTCAACTGACATTGGTTGTGAAGTTGCAAACATCGGTGTGCAAATTCATGGTGGTATGGGCTTTATTGAAGAAACAGGTGCTGCGCAATTTATGCGCGACGCACGAATTAATCCGATTTACGAAGGCACAAATGGCATTCAGGCGATAGATCTTGTGACGCGCAAACTTCCGCTATCAGGCGGCGAAGCTGTCAAAACCTATATCGGTGATTTACGCGAAATTGTTGAACAGGTGCGGGGTTCAAATTCGCAAGGCTTTGGCGCGACCGCTGAGCTTTTAGATACGGCTCTCAATGATGTTGAAGAAACCACAGACTGGATTTTGAAAAAACTAGCAAATGGTGAAATGGATCAGGCATTAGCAGGTGCAACACCATATCTTCGTCAATTTGGTTTGGCTGCTGGTGGGTGTTATCTCGCCAAAAGCGGATTGGCAGACGATGCAGCGCGCGCTGCTTTGGCAAGATTTTATGCTGAGAATTTTGTTGCTGAATGCAGCAGCTTAAAACAAACCGTTACTGCGGGGGGAGACAGTCTTCTTGCAGCCTCTGAAATGCTGAAAGCAGAATAATTATCATGAGTGAGACAAACGACTTTATTCTTACGTCCATTGAAAATGATGTGATGACAATTCGCATGAACCGTGCGGACAAAAAGAATGCGATCACGAGTGATATGTATGCTCGCATGGCGACGGCTCTCGATGAAGCGAATGACAATGATGCTGTGAATACGATATTGCTACTAGGTTCCAAAGGTGCATTTTCCTCAGGCAATGACATTGGTGACTTCATGCGTGTGGCGATGAGCGGTGAACGTGATTCCATGGCAGTCTTTGATTTTCTGGAACGCATGATCATGGCGCCGAAGCCGGTTGTGGCAGGCGTTGATGGTTTGGCAATCGGCATTGGCACAACCATGCTTTTGCATTGTGATTATGTTGTAAGTTCTGATGCCTCGCTTTTCAAAACGCCATTTGTGGATTTGGGTCTTGTACCGGAAGCTGGTTCCAGTTTGATATTGCCAGAATTCATTGGTCACCATACAGCATTTGCTATGCTGGCACTCGGCGAAGCGTTTGATGCATCGGGTGCGAAAGAAGCAGGTTTTGTGAATAAAATTGTTTCTTCTGATGATCTTGAAACGTCAGCAATTCAAATTGCAGAAGCACTTGCGGCCAAGCCTCAGCAAGCCTTGAAACTGACCCGCGACCTTGTGCGTGGTGATCGTTCACCAATCCTTAAGCGCATGCGCGAAGAGGCTGTTATTTTCGGTGAGCGTTTGCAATCAGACGAAGCTAAAAATGCGTTTCAGGCGTTCATGGCAAAAGGCATGAAGAAGGCAAGCTGAAACTAGTTTCTTAAAACAATACAATTACCGCCGACGCGTTTTAGCTTGGCGCATATATTGTTTGCACCTTTGCGCGAGTTTGAACCCAGTTGGATTTCATACCGTGCGCGATTGCCAAAACTGCGGTTTACTTTCCTAGCAATAGATGGCTTTTTGCCCTTTAGTACTGAAGGAAATTTTTTCTGCAAATTCTTATAGGTGGTCAAGGCTCTATTACGGGAAAAGTTTGCCGTCAGAATAACCCCCCATGCTCTAACAGGTGCAATGTCGCCTCCCAGTGAAACATTGCGGTAAAGTGAATAACGCGTTGGGAATTTTTGACATGCAGTTAGAAAATCATCCTTGTCGCTTAAGCTAAATTTAGGTGATTTGAAATCAGATTTTACCCAATCTTCCGCAGCATAACCTGTGATAGATGCAACGAAGTCTTGTGTTTCAAATGGGAGGCCAGAGCGTTTGCCTTTCCAGGCAGCAACCCTTCCAGGTCCCGCATTGTAACCTGCAGCCGCTAATCCCCAATTTCCAAATTCATTTCGCAAGTCATTAAGGTAGGATGCTGAAGCTGCAATTGCGCTATGCGGCTCAAACGGATCTTTCAAACCAACCAGTTTAGCAGTTCCCGGCATAAACTGTGCAATGCCTTGAGCACCTTTTGGGCTAATGGCATTTGGATCAAACCTGCTTTCTTTCCAGATAAGACGTGCAAGAAATGCCTCAGGAATATTTTGCGCTACAGCAACGGCTTGAATGCGAAAGCAAACCTGTTCGATGAATTTTTTAGGATTTACTGAATTAGATACCGTTGTTTGCGCGTGGCTTACATCAATATTTAGTATGCTTAGGTTCAGCAGCGTTACCAAAATGAAATTGATGTGTATTTTCATTTTGCCAGCAATGCTATCATTTCAATGTGTGGGGTATATTTAAATTGATCGATGGCGAAGAGCTTTTGAAGTTTAAATCCGCCACTGATAAGGATTTCCAAATCTCGTACAAGCGTTACAGGATTGCATGAAACTGCCGCGATTTTTTGAACTCTAGATTTAGCAATTTGTTTGACTTGCAATTCAGCGCCAGCGCGTGGTGGATCGAAAACTAGGCCATCAAATTTTTTAAGTTCAGCAAAACTAACAGGCCTGCGCTCAAGGTTTCTAACTTCAGTTTTAACTTGTTTAAGTTTGCCCGCTGTTCCGCGCCAAGCAGCATCGAGTGCATCGAGTGCAGGTTTGTTTTCTTCAACAGCCCACACGGTTGAATTATGAGCCAAGGGCAGGGCAAAGGTTCCAATACCAGAATAAAGATCAGCCACATTTTTACATGGCTTCAAATGTGCTGCAACGATATCAATCATTGTACTTTCAGCTTGTTTAACCGCTTGAACAAAACTACCTGGCGGAGGAATAACTGGCATATCATTAATGAGCAGAATCGGCTTCTTCGTCTCAATCAACGTCTCGCCATCAAGTGTAAGCCTGGTAAATTTATGTGCAATAGTTTTGCGGATAAGCACTTGGCGTTGATCTGCTGACAGGCCGGCTGTGCCATCAACGCTGATATCAAGACCATTGTTTGTCGCAAGAACAGACATGCGCGTTCCGGTTTTCGCAACAGGAATTGAAACTGCAAGCTCCTGCAAATCTTTGAGACGATCAATAATTTCATGTGCTGTGACAGGGCATTGTTCGATTGCAATAATAGTGCTGCTTGCCCGCTCGGCGAAGCCAAGTGCAATGCCGTTTTGTGTTCGCGTAAGATTAAATACGACCTTGCGCCGTGAAGCATCATCAAAGGAAAGAATTGGCTCAACTGTTTCAGCAATACCCGCCTTGATGAAAGGTTCTAATGCAAGCGCTTGTTTCCATGCGTGATATGCGTCTTGGGCCATGTGCTGCAACTGGCAGCCACCGCAAACAGTGAAATGTTTGCAAGCTGGATCAATGCGGTCTGATGATGCTTCAACAATGGATGTAATCTCGCGTCTCGGTCCACTGCCGTTCACTTCAACCAGTTCATCCACAAGTGTGAATGGTACAAAAATATCTTGCCCATTTTCCAGTGCGATACCATCGCCTTTTCTGCCAAGCTTTTCGATTTTGAGATTAGCCATCTTTAATCCCTGCCATCAAAAACTCCTGATTGCCATCACCGCCATGAATAGGTGAAGGCATGAAATGCGTTACGCGCCAACTAGGCACATTATTAAACCAGTCGCGCAATCCATTTGCTGTTTCATGCAGTAAGTTTTCATCGCGAACAACGCCACCTTTGCCGAGGCGATCCTTACCCACTTCAAATTGTGGCTTGATTAGAAAAATTCCAATTGCGCCATCTTCGGCCATGTCCAGTGCAGGGGGTAGAGCAAGTTTGAGTGAGATAAAACTCACATCACATGTAATAAATTCAGGCGCATTATGGTCAAGATGCTCAAGCGTTAATTCGCGGGCATTTACACCTTCATGATTTACCAGCTGGGGGTTGTCGAGTAACCGGTCATCCATTTGGTCATGGCCAACATCGATTGCATAGACTTGTGACGCGCCTTGGTCTAGCAAAATTTGACAAAAACCGCCCGTAGATGCGCCTAGATCAAGGCATACTTTACCCTGTGGCGAGTATCTGGTTTCTTTCAATGCGGCGTCTAGCTTTATTGCGGCGCGGGAAACCAGATCAATTGCATCATCTTCGATCTTAATCGCATCTGGATCTGCAACTTTTGTTGCTGGTTTCTTGACGGTGTTCTTGCCAAATTTAATGCATCCACGCAATATCGCATCCCGCGCCCTTGCGCGTGATGTATAATGGCCAGCTTCAACCAGCCATTCATCAAGTCTTGGATTACGTTTTAAGTCCATGCCTGTTCATTGGCCCAAGCATGGGTGGAAAGCAAGTTAATTTATAACTTGTTGATTAGATTGCCATCTGCATCAAATTTTTCCCAAACCACGGTTGTTTTATATTCTGGTGTTTGAGCTTTAATACTACCTGTGGGCCTATAATCTATTGCTGTTTGCTCATTATTGGTTTTGTCACCAGCCTGAACATCATCGGCGTTCAGTTCAGTAATACGCTGGCTTTCAATTTCAGACGTTTCTTCCTCAAGTACTTTTTTCTCTACCTCAGGCTTTGTTTCAGTAATTGATGGTTCTTTATCATAATCGATAGAGGGTCTGATCGCTCCAATTTTTTCAGCGGCCTGCTTGGCTGCAGCTTCTGCGACTGATTTGTCATACTGTACCTCAGTTGCAAATGTTGACCCACACGCCATTAAGAATATTGATGTACTGGTAATTAGTTTCAAATTTTTCACGTCCGTCACCCTGATACGCAATTACTATTGGCGTCATTGTCCCATAATGGGGTTATTGAACCGGAAACGAACTTGGTTACTAGAGGTTTAATTTTCTACGAGTTACTGGAAAGCCTACGCAACTTTGCAAGGGCTGTTTCGTCGCTCTCAGAATGCGAGATTGTGCCTTGAAATGAACCATTTGCACGGATGAGAAGGATTTGTGCAGAATGATCCATCGTATAATCATCATCTCCCAAATCCACCTTATCAAAATAGATTTTGTAAGATTTCAACATGTCCCAAACTTTTTGAGGTTCGCCTGTAATGCCGGTTACATGTGGGCTGATTGAGGTGACATAATCATTTAAAACTTCTGCCGTATCGCGTTCAGGATCAACAGAGACAAAATAGAAATCAAGTTTCTCAGCATCAGCGCCAAGTTCGTTCATCCAGCCATGCGCTTGAACAAGTTTAGCAGGACAAATGTCAGGGCAATGGGTAAAGCCAAAAAAGATTGCATGATTGCGCCCTTTTAACGTGGCGTCTGAAATAGCTTGTCCATCATGGCGCACAAGATCAAACGGCGCGCCAAATATTTGATCACTTTGTTGGGCAAGTTCCAGTTGGCCTGACTTATAATAATGCTGGTATCCGAAAAAAGCTCCGGCCACCAAAACCATACACCACAGAATAACTCTGATCGCTTTCATGATACTCTCCAAATTAGATAACCAGAAAATAGTGTGTTAACAGCATAATTCAAATCACCATCACGTTAATCAGCTGCGACAGATGATCGCCTATTCAGGGTCAAGTGGTTCCGTACCGTTTGGATTGCCAGATGCATCAAGCCTAATTTTCTCAACTTTGTCTTCGGCAACTTTTAATAGTTTGCGACAATGGTCACGCAATGCTTCGCCACGCTCGTAATGAGCAATGGATTTATCCAATGCGACATTGCCTTGTTCAAGGCTTTCAACAATGGTTTCCAATTGCTCAAGCGCTTGCTCAAATGTCATATCTTTAATGTCATTATTCTCGCTCATCGCAATCTTCCTATTAGCCGTTCATCAAACGTTTTACGTGGGCTGAGGCTGATAGGGCCAAGCCTTCAAGATCATAGCCGCCTTCAAGTAAGCTGACCAGCCGATTGTTACAATATTGCCCGGATATTTCCATTAGCTTACCCGTTACCCAGTCAAAATCATCTTCTACCAGATTTAACCCTGCAAGCGGGTCACGATGATGCGCATCAAAGCCTGCAGAAATCATAAGAAAATCTGGTGCAAAGTTTTCAACAGCAGGTAGAATGCGCTCGCGGAATGCTTCTTTAAATTTTGAACCGTCATCACCTTCTGACAAGGGAGCGTTAAAGATATTGCCAGCACCTGTTTCATTTAAAGCACCACTGCCGGGGTAAAGCGGCATCTGATGGCTTGATGCAAATAGTACACTTGGATCATCATAAAAAATATCTTGCGTGCCATTACCGTGATGTACATCAAAATCAACAATCGCGACTCGCTCAGCGCCATATTTTTCCTGCGCATATCTGGCCGCGATAGCGATGTTGTTTACAAGGCAAAAGCCCATTGCAGTTGTTTTTTCTGCGTGGTGCCCGGGCGGGCGCATGGAAACAAATGCATTATCACACGTGCCTTCAAAAACGCTGTCTACGGCATCCATCGAAGCACCAGTAACGCGTTTAACGACTTCCCAACTTTTAGGGCTAGCACTGGTATCTGCATCAACAACCGTCAAACCCTCGGTTGGGATTTTGCTTTCAATCTTTTCTAAAAAATCTTTTGGATGCGCAAGTTCATAATATGCTGCGTCACCAATTGGTGCTTCAATACGTTCAAGTGCATCAAACTCTGGCTTGGCGAATACCTCATCCAGTGCGCGAATTCTATCCGGTCGCTCAGGATGTCCAGGTGGTGTTAAATGCTCAACGCATAATGGGTGGGTGTATAGTCTTGTTGTCATTATTGTGGTCTTGAAATTTTATAAATCTTGCCATCATCAAGACCTACGGTGATGTTTAAGTCTTCGCCATTGCCTTCTGCCAAAATGGCTCGGTTAACACGTGCGGGTAGGTCAATGCGCGAAAGTAACTGCAACTGGTTTGGTCGCAGTGAAACGATGAAAACCGTTGAGCGATCTAAACTTGGTAAAATAAGATCTGGATTTCTGTCATTATCCACAAATGCGGTTGCAGATAAACGCAACTCGCCTGAACCGATTTGATGATTGGAAAAGCCAGGCACATTCCCGGGTGTTGTTAATTCTGAGCTGTTAGCGCTAAAGGCATAGAGTTTGAAAAGGCCTGCCAAATGCGGTGTCTCAACAATCGCGATTTCCTTGTTAGGTCTGCCAGAATAATTATCAATGCCTGCAATATTGAGCCAGCGGTTTCCACGTCCGATAAAAGGCGATTGCGCAAGTTTGATAAAAGCGTTGCCGTTTAACCCAAATACTGCGACCGATGCACCTTCACCTTGTGCCGATAAAATGGTGATGACTTCCGTTGTTCCATTGCCGTCAAGGTCAGCAAGGCGAGGTGTAATGTCTTCAAACACTTCAGTGCGGGGTAGGCGGAATGTGAAGTTCTCACCACGATTATTAATCACCTTAAGTGAGCCTGCTTCAATAGCATCGCCTAAAACGCCGTGACGATAACGAGCAGTCGGCTCGTTATAATATGCCATGACAATATCTTGCTCTGTTTCTGGAACTTCAATGCGGCCATCTGGCAGGCCATTTGGTGCTACTTCGCGTTTGTCAGGAACAATAATTTCTGGCACCGAACCATCGGTAATTTCTTCAACTACCCATCCACCTGGCAAAGTAGGGGTTTGGCGATCAATAGGCAAACCGGTACGCGATGTGCTCAGTGTTTGTGCTGCAACTGGAATTATAAATGCTAACGCAAGAAGTCCCCATGCCAATCGTTTCATGATTTATGCCTCGTCTGTCAATGTTTCCGTAATCTCTATACCAAAGCCTTCAAGCCCGACGTAATGGCGTTCTCTTGAAGCATATAGCTTTATTGATTCAACGCCAAGATCGCGAAGGATTTGTGCGCCGAGACCAATCTCTAACCATTCATCTTCGCGAGACTGGGCTGTTTCATGTGTTTCGCGATCACTTGCTGCGAGGCTTTCACGCCAATCATGATCACTTGCAACGCCAACGGAGCCTTCACGCAAATAAACAATGATTCCTCTGCCGTCCTTTGCCATTTTTTCAAGCATGTTTGGCAATTGGTTCGAGCCACCAAATGCATCATTGATAACTGATTCAATTTGTAAGCGAACCGGAACATCCTGCCCATCGCGCACATCACCAAACACAACTGCTAAATGGTTCATTGGGTCCCATTTTGTTCTGTAGGTAAAGGCTTGTGCCTCGCCAGCTGATGTTTCAATTGGAAAACTATGTAGCCGCTCGATAAGGCTTTCTTGGCGCTGGCGGTATGAGATGAGATCTGCCACCGAAACCATTTTAAGATCATTCGTTTCAGCGAATTGAGTGACCTGTGGTCCGCGCATAACGGTTCCATCATCATTCACGAGTTCTGAGATCACGCCCACTTCAGGAAGCTCAGCCAGCTTGCACAAGTCTACAGCGGCTTCCGTATGGCCAGAGCGCATCAGAACGCCGCCTTCTTTTGCAACAAGCGGGAAGATATGGCCCGGCCTTGAAAAGTCCTGCGCGCCAGAGTTTGGGTTAGCAAGCCCACGAACTGTCGACGTGCGATCATCCGCCGAAATGCCAGTTGTTGTGCCATGCTTATAATCTACTGACACAGTAAATGCGGTCGCATGCGGGTCGTCGTTATTGGAAACCATCGGATTAAGATTAAGGCGATTGGCTTCTTCGCCGGTCATCGGCGCACATACAATGCCAGAGGTATGGCGCACGATAAACGCCATTTTTTCTGCCGTGCAATGAACAGCTGCAACGATTAGATCACCTTCGTTCTCGCGGTCATCATCATCCATCACAACAACGATTTCACCGTTCTCAAAAGCACGGATTGCCTCAACTATTTTTTGCTGGTCGTAACTCATAAACTTATACTTTCCCCGTTTGCCCGCGGTGCATCAAATAATGGTCAGCAACAGCGCATGCAACCATGGCTTCCCCAATCGGGACAGCACGAATGCCAACACATGGGTCATGTCTGCCTTTGGTAACAACATCAACTTCTTCGCCTTTAGCCGTTACCCCTTTGCGTGGTGTTAGCATGGAAGATGTTGGCTTAACTGCAAAACGCGCGATAACATCTTGCCCGGTGGAGATGCCGCCCAAAATCCCACCCGCTTGATTGGAGAGAAACTCAACTTCACTATTTTTACCCATACGCATTTCGTCGGCGTTCTCAACACCGGTAATGCGTGCGGCTTCAAACCCATTGCCAATCTCAACACCTTTAACGGCATTAATCGACATGAGGTAGGATGTGATTTCTTGATCAAGCTTTGCATACACTGGTGCGCCCAGTCCCGCTGGCACCCCTGTTGCAACAACCTCAACGATAGCACCCACGGAGGAGCCATCCTTGCGAATACCATCCAGATATTCTGCCCATTCATCGACAACATTTGCATCAGGACAGAAGAACGGATTTTCATTCACTGCGTCCCAACTCCAATTGTCGGGGTTGATGGTTTTCTCACCCATTTGAACCATAGCGGCTCTGACCTGCATTCCCGGCACTACTTTTCGTGCCAAGCTGCCTGCAGCAACACGTGCTGCTGTTTCTCGTGCAGACGAACGCCCGCCGCCGCGATAGTCGCGAATGCCGTATTTAAGATCATAGGTATAATCCGCATGGCCCGGACGATAACGATCTTTGATCTCGCCATAGTCTTTTGAACGTTGGTCCGTATTGCGGATCATCATGGAAATTGGTGTGCCAGTCGTGATCAAAATTTCACTGTTGTCGTCTTTCGGCATCACGCCAGATAAAACTTCAACAGCATCCGGTTCGCGGCGCTGCGTTGTAAACTTGGATTGTCCGGGCTTACGTTTGTCGAGGTAAGCTTGAATTTCTGCAAGCGTAAATTCAATGCCGGGAGGGCAGCCATCAACCACACAGCCAAGCGCTGGTCCGTGGCTTTCGCCCCAGGTCATGACCCTGAACAAATGTCCAAATGAATTGAATGACATATATATTACCCGACTTCTTGGAAATACCTGTAAACTTGCTGATGTTTGTAGAGCAAATTTGCCTGCTTGAAAAGTTAGCTTGTCGCTGCAAAGCGTTTTTCAACGCCGTTTTCAAACCGAAAAACTTCATTTTGTGGAAAGGCAAACTTGGCTGCCTCCATTTCTTGCAAATCAAGCAGGATATAGCGCAGCACACGACCAACAGCGCCATGGCCTGTTACGATATATTTGCGGCCATCTTCTAAAGACGAATACCAGTCTTTAATGCGTGGGATCGTGTCCACATGGCTCTCTCCATTTTGTGGTCTAAAGGTCCACGCATTTTGTTTGCGATAATAATATAATTCGCGGTCGCGCTCTTTAAGGTCTGCCTGTGTTGTGCCTTCAAAATCACCATATGAAATTTCGATTAAGCGATCATCCATTTCATATGTACTTTTCTCTAAGCCCATTGCTTCGCGCACAAGTTCCATTGTGTTGCGTGTGCGACCAAGCGGGCTTGATATAAATGTATGATCTTCAGCTTTGCCAAGATGGCGAGAAAGTGTTTCGCCATTTGCTGTTGCTTGTGCGCGACCTTTATCATTTAGCGGAATATCTCTTTGGCCTTGAAATCGCAGTTCCGCATTCCAGTCTGTCTGGCCATGACGGATATAATAAACGACAGGTGAAGCCATATGCGAAGTACTATTTGTCCTTAACAACTGAAATATCTGGCGCATCAACTGCTTTCATACCAACCGTGTGGTAGCCAGAATCTACATGATGCACTTCACCAGTTACACCGCGTGACATATCTGAAAGAAGGTAAAGCGTAGAATCGCCAACTTCATCGATTGTCACTGTGCGTTTAAGCGGTGAATTATATTCGTTCCATTTCAAGATATAGCGAAAGTCACCAATGCCAGAAGCCGCTAGCGTCTTGATCGGCCCTGCAGAAACCGCATTCACCCGAATATTTTTATTGCCCAAATCAACTGCCAGATATTTAACAGAGGCTTCAAGGGCAGCTTTAGCAACGCCCATGACGTTGTAATGCGGCATGACTTTTTCTGCGCCGTAATAGGTCAGCGTGACCATTGAGCCGCCATCTGTCATTAGTTTTTCAGCACGTTGTGCAATAGCAGTGAACGAATAAACCGAGATATCCATTGTCTTGTTGAAATTATCTGCCGTCGTATCAACATAGCGCCCAGTAAGTTCGTCTTTATCGGAAAAGGCGATTGCGTGAACAAGAAAGTCTAACTTGCCCCATTTTTCTTCTAAGGTTTTGAAGACTGCATCAATTGAAGCAGCGTCAGTGACATCACATTCACCGGCTACAATAGCGCCTAAATCTTCGGCCAATGGCTCAACGCGTTTTTTCAGCGCGTCACCTTGATACGTAAGGGCTAATTCAGCGCCTGCATCTGCACATGCTTTTGCAATACCCCAAGCGATAGAACGGTTGTTTGCAACGCCCATAACCAGCCCACGTTTGCCAGCCATAAGTCCGTTGGTACCAGTCATCCGGTTTCTCCAATTGCAATGATGCATTTAAGTGTTGAGTTTATAGTGAGTTTCTTGGCAATAACCAACCCCCAAGGCACACACAATCTGGGGTTTTGCATACAAACATGCGGTCTGCAAGGGGCTTTGCCAGATCAGCTTTGTTTTGTTTTGAAAAATTCAGCCAATTCTCCAAGATTATCCTCAGGCAATTGTATGCTTGATGAAACCAGAAGGTCGCCAAATCCGCCGCCTTTTTTAGGCAAGCCTTTGCCTTTCAAGCGGAAAGTCTGTCCGGAATTTGTCTTGGCAGGAATATTCAGCGCTAATTTGCCATCCATGGTTGAAACCGCCACTTTTCCTCCTAAAACGGCTGTTTCTAGGGGGACGTCAATATCTCGGCGCAGATCAATTCCATCCACGCGGAAGGTTGCATCCGTCTTAAATACTAATGTCACAAGCGCATCACCGGGTCTGGCACCCGGGGCTTTTTTACCCTGACCTTTAAGGCGGATCACTTGTCTATTTTCTGCTTCTGGTGGAATAGAAATCGACATTTGCTTGCCGTCAGGCATGCGCACAGCAGTCTTTCCTCGCATCAGATCACTTATTGTAACAGCAGCTTTCATTTCCAAATCTGAAGAAGGTGCTTGCCCGCGTCCACCGCCTTGCATATTGGCAAAGGGATCTCGGCTCGATCTTTGTTGTTGGGCTCCGCCAAAGGCTGATCCAAATATCTCACTGAATATATCGCCCGCATCTCCCATGCCGCCGCCAAAGGGGTTGCCGCCTTGTGGTCTGCCTCTACGCTGGGCACCAAACGGATTACCGCCCGCAAATTTTTCTTTGCCTTCGTCATCAAGCTCGCCACGGTCATATTGGGCGCGCTTGGTTTTATCACCAACAATTTCATATGCCTGATTAATTTCAGCAAACTTTGCTTGCGCGTTTGCATTGTCCTGATTTTGGTCAGGATGATATTTCATCGCAAGCTTGCGAAAGGCCGATTTAATAGCCTTTTCGTCAGCGTTTTTTTGAACACCTAAGACGGAATATGGATTTGCCATAAATATAAATAACTCTGATTATGTCATTGTCAGAGCCTATATGGGGAATTTTATTGGGAAAATAAAGGGCTTATGCGCCGTCTTTGAGGAACCAAGATAGAACCCAGAAGCCAGTCTTCAGTTCACAGGTCTCACCATTATAGATGGAAATGCCCATAAACGTATCAACGGTTGTCTGAAATTTTTTACATTTTTGGCCGTGACTACCAACAAATTTATCAATCGCGGTGATTGTGCCTTTATTGCCTGTCTCAGGGTTTGCCCATGCAAGCGCATTCGTTGCTTCAGCGTCTGCTACTGCCGATTTGATGATTTCCGCATCTGCCGTATCAATGCCTTGCGGCTGCGTATTCTGTGTCACGGATGATGTAATAACTGTGTCTTCTGTTGCCAGTGAATCAAGGCTAGAAGATACAGAACATGCTGAAAGTGTAATAACCGCAGCAGAAATAGCTAAAGCTTGCCCAATGCGTGTAACACGCTTGGTAGACTGCTCAATATGCAATTTGTCAGAGGGTTTTACTTTTTGACCTGCATTACGCTTCATTATACACATTTACCTAACTCAATACTTTTAAGGACGAACCTGAGATGGATGATCACGCATCAGCGTTAACAATTGGTGACCAGATTGATAATAATTTGAAAAACATCGTTAAACCTTTAGAAATGTTTAATGAATGGTTAAAAGCCGCTGAACAAAGCGAGCCAAATGATCCATCTGCGATGTCCGTTGCATCTGTAGATAATTCAGGCATGCCAAATGTGCGTATCGTGTTAATGCGGCGATATGATGAGCGCGGCTTTGCCTTTTTCACAAATTTTGAAAGCCAAAAGGGCGAAGAGCTTTTAGCGCAAAAGAAAGCCGCTGCGGTGTTCCACTGGAAAAGCTTACGTAAACAAGTGCGTATTCGGGGTGAGGTGGAGGTTGTAACGGACGAAGAGGCCGACGAATATTTCTTCTCTCGTCACCGGGGTTCGCGTATCGCATCTACTGCGTCTCAGCAGTCTAAACCGCTCACAAGCCGTGCTCAACTGCAAGAAGAGGTCGCAGAACTTTCAGCTAAATTTGGTACAGGTGATATTCCAAGACCAGATCATTGGTCCGGCTTCCGCATCAAACCGCATTCAATTGAATTTTGGAATGATGGTGAGTTCAGACTTCATGACCGCATCCGCTTTGACCGTGATACGCTAACAAGCGAGTGGCGTGTGGAAAGGTTATATCCTTGATTCTGTCAGAGTGAATAGTGGGTTTATGGGGGCATTATTCAGTCCGCAGATGGACTTAAACTATACTAGCTTTGGCCTTGCTGCCAGTTTCTTGACCTAACTTTATATCCTTTGCAATTTGCGAACGTCTCTTTGCATAGTTTCTCGCAACCATAGGATAGTCATCAGGTAGGCTCCATCTGGCCCGGTATTCGTTTGGAGACATATTATATTTAGTTCTAAGGTGCCTCTTGAGCGTTTTGAACTTTAGTCCATCTTCCAAACAGACAATATAATCATCTTGCAAAGACTGCTTTATGGGGACAGCAGGTTTTGAATTGCTTGTGAGCTTGCTGTCTCCATTTTTTCTAGCAGCGATCAATGCAGCGTCAACATTGCCAATCAAGTTTAATAACTCGGACTTTGATACTGGGTTCTTCTTGATATATGCGCAAACGATTCTGGTCGTGGCTTCCAGCAAGGGGCTTATCGATGCTTGGTGGTCTATTTCTGATTTGGCTGATGTTTCTTTTTTCATGAATATTCTTTAACAATCGTTTTTGTTGGCCAGAAATTACAACTGGTCAGTACACTTTGGTTGGTCTGCTTTGAAGGAATTGCCCATTGACCTAATTTCTTTGAAATAAACCAAACTGTAAACCCAGCGAAAAATTGGGATGAGTACTATTTATGGGTTAGCTAATTTAGCTTGACCAAATTTCTATAAATAAATAGCTTTGAATAAATCACCAATATTGTGATGTTGTTTTAGGGAATTTCAGTTTCGTGCTTACACAAAGACAATCAGAGGTTATGTCACTTAAATCAGTGGGCAAGACGAATAAGGAGATTGCTTCTGAGTTGGGTGTAAATGAATCAACTGTACAAGAACATGTTCAATCGGTTGTTAAGAAGCTTGGCGCAGTAAACGCCACCCATTGTGTGACAATGTTTGCAAGACAAAGGCTTGCTGATCGATTGCGCGACAGTGGGCTTGAGGAAACCTTGCGCGCCTTCATCAAAGAACAGACAGGCCAAGACTCGCTTGATGATATTACATTCAATGACGGTTTAACTGAAATCATCGATTATATTGATGAGGTGCTTAAGCGGGTGGAAAACGATGATTGAATATTCTTCCGAAACGCTTTCTCCGGATAGGCTCTGTCGCTCTAAGTTCCAAATCATAACTAAACTGCATGACTATATTTCCCAGAACAAGTCTGTAATTGATATGGAATTTGCAGAATATTTCCCATATTTGACAATATGCAAACCGACTCCATCTTTTGATCTTGCTCCACCGATATTGCTTATGGGACAGAAATCTGATCAGCGGAAACTATTTGAATTACATTACGGCGATGACGCATTTACATCAGGACGAACACCAGATGATGAATTGGAAAGGCTTGCTGCATACGGTTATGAGTATGCCTTTGAGAATGGTGTGTTTTGTCAGGAATGCGAGGCACTGGTTCGGTTCCCAACCGGAGAAAAATTAATAACGTTTGTTCGGTATATGGCCAGGTATCAAGACCCCGGTGGTCGTGTGCTCATTGCATACGCAGCAAGCCTGCTAAACCAAACTTTGCAATAACCCAAGCATTTCTGGCGAGCCCGGCTCGATCAAGAGCAACAAGATAGTCGTCAGCCCTGATCTCTTTTGGCGGTTTAATCCAGTGCGTACCAATAGGCGCTTTGTGGTTATATCCAAATCTCGTTGAAAATCCTTTCTCAGCCATGTTCCGTTTATCAATGAAACCATAGATCCAATCCGGTTTCCATTTGATCTCGGCATAGAAGAAAGATTGAAGAGCAATTGATGTAGAAAGTGCATCAACGCCGCGAAAGTCAGATATGAGAAATAGGTCTCCGCCGTATACAATTTTACCTTTCATTTGTGTTGCGAGATCAGGTTGATGGTGACCGATTTTGCCTCCTCCGTAGGCGATCTGTTGTTGGCCATGGCACCAAATTGAAGCAAGATCAGTTTTGTAATAATCATCAAAACGTAAGGCGTGAATGCAAATCGTTTTGCCCTTGTGTTTCCACTCGAGCCAGAACGAGTTTTCACTATGTAGGAGTGTCCTCTTATGGTCGAATTGACCGGAACATTTCCTCCCGGAAAGTTTCCGCATCAATTTCTTAAATTGTTTAAAATCGTGATGTTGTATGGTTTCGATTTCTAAATCGATCAAATGTCTTTGGATAAATGTAATTGCACCAGCTAGATCATTTTCGAGAATTTCCATTAAACCATACCCCCCAATTTGATGGAAAATAACTATCATAATCTGACTTACGCCAACACTGCTATTTTCTTGGATATGTTGCTTTGGGGATATTGTTGTTGTCTAGCTTACCGTCAAACCCCGGTCCCACCTACCGTTACTTGATCCATACGCAATGTTGGTTGGCCAACGCCTACTGGAACGCTTTGCCCTTGCTTGCCGCACATGCCGATGCCAGTGTCGAGCGCCATGTCATTGCCAACCATCGCAATGCGCTGCATGGCTTCTGGGCCAGAGCCGATTAGGTTAGCACCTTTCAGCGGACGCCCAACTTTACCATTCTTGATTTCATAAGCTTCTGTACAATCAAACACAAACTTGCCGGACGTGATGTCAACCTGACCGCCACCGAAGGATACCGCGTAAATGCCGTCTTTAACGGATTCCAGAATTTCCTGTGGGTCATGCTCGCCGGATTTCATATAGGTATTGGTCATGCGGGGCATTGGTTGGTGCGCGTAGGATTGACGACGACCATTGCCTGTTGATTCAACGCCCATTAGGCGCGCGTTCTGGCGATCCTGCATATAGCCCACTAGAATACCATCTTCGATCAGAACTGTATCGTTTGTTGGTGTGCCTTCATCATCAATCGAGAGCGATCCGCGACGTGCGTCAATCGTGCCATTGTCCACAACGGTGACACCTTTGGAGGCGACTTGTTTGCCCATAAGCTCGGAGAAAGCAGAAGTTTTCTTGCGGTTAAAATCCCCCTCAAGGCCATGGCCCACGGCTTCATGCAACATTACACCTGGCCATCCGGCGCCAAGCACGACATCGAATGTACCAGCAGGGGCGGGGACTGCTTCCAAATTTACGAGCGCCATTCGTAGTGCTTCATCCACGCCACCTTGCCATGCGTCTTGCGTGATGAACTCACCAAAACCTGAGCGCCCGCCAAAACCAAAGCTGCCGGATTCTTGTCTGTCACCTTCACCCACAATCACATTAATGCCCATGCGGACAAGCGGACGAACGTCACGAACGAAATGCCCATCTGCGCGTAAGATTTCGACAATTTGCCAAGAGCCGGCAAGCGAGACTGTTACCTGACGCACGCGCTCATCTAAATTGCGGGCATGTGCGTCGATTGTTTCAAGCAGTTTAACCTTGTCTTCAAATGAAGGCGCAAGAATAGGGTTTTCTTCAGAATAGAGTTTGCGGTTTGTGCCTTTGGGTGCGCTTGCATATGTTCCACCGCGGCCACTTTGGACAGAGCGAACGGCATCACATGCGCGTTTAAGGCCTGCTTCGCTCATGTCGCCTGAATGGGAATATGCGGAAATTTCACCAGAAACGGCACGAAGGCCAAAACCCTGACTTGTATTAAATGTACCGGTTTTCAATTTTCCATTATCAAAAACCAATGCTTCCATTTCAGCATATTCTGTGAACAGTTCTCCATCATCAGCCTGGCCAACGCTGTCATTGATCATGCGTTCAATTTGAGTGCGGTCGATGTCAAACTGGTCGAGAAGATTATCCATAAAAAAGCTCCAGATATAATTATGCTACCAATAGCATGTCATGAACGTATGCCAAGCGTAATTCGAATATGGATAAATAGTGTTTGCAGTATTAGTGTGAAGCGCGGATCACGGAATTTTTGAATAGCCGTCTGAAAATCCTGCAAGGTCCACAGGAAAGCCAATGCCTTCTTCTGGTGTCTGAAACACGATAAGCGTGGCTGTATTGCCTTTTTGAAGAGACTTTAAAAGGTCACCTGCTAAAGCCACTTCTATATAACAGCCATCTTTAAAGCAGCGCACAAAATACGCACGGCCAAAATCTTTACCATCTATGCTAAGGCCCACGCCAAATGGAAGAAGAACGCCAAGCGGTGCCTGAACACGTAAAAACTCCTTCTTACGATCTGCAGTTCTAAGGGCAACAACTGTAAGACCTAATTCTGGTCTATTGTCTGAAACCAATATTTGCATCAAGGCACATTGTTCTGATGCCGCACCTGGAGGCGTATCGCAGACCATAGACCATGCGCCATGTGATGATTTTACGGCGCCTTGTGATAAAGCATCGCTTGAATTTGATATTGAAATCCCAATAATTACTAGGATTGCAAACAAACCTTTGGATAAAAGCTGCATTTTAGTTCCCCGAATCATCTGTTATTTTTGCCATTTTGAAACAAAAATTGCCAATCAAAATCGCATCACCATAAAAATACGTCAAAATCTGCTTGGGTAAGCGAGGTCTAAGCCTAGGTTTTACGTTGAGAAACCCCTGTAAATTGCGTTTTAATATGCTCAAATAGTCGGAGAAACATGGTTCACGTGCAAATTTGCCGCATCGAATTGAACAACCATATATTGCGGTTGAGGTCAGTATGTGGTTTTAGTCTCTCAACTATTGGGCATTGTGCAATTTTCTAATTGCATTTTATGGCAAATTTTCGCATCTGAGGGTATTAAGGAAAAAAGTTTGGGGCAGCCTGAACTTTAGAATACCTAGACTAGACAGGAGAATATTGATGAAGGCTTTGGCTGCAATCATTGCATCAATCGGCACATTATCTACTTTTGTAGGTTCTGCATTCGCTGCACAACCTATCGATAAAGGGCTTTGGCACCAGGAACCAGCGACCAAAATGATGGAAGACATCATCTGGTTCGATGCTTATACATTCTGGTTCATTACACCCATTACCATTTTCGTAATGCTGCTACTTGCATGGGTTATGTTCCGCTACAGCGCGAAGAGAAACCCAACCCCTTCAAAAAATAGCCATAACACAACAATCGAAGTTATCTGGACTGTTGCGCCAATCGCTATCCTGATTGCAATCGCACTTCCATCTTTTGAACTTCTTGATAGCCAGTTTGAGCCGGGCGAAGAGCCAGGCCTAACGATCAAGGCTACTGGTCAACAATGGTATTGGGATTTTGAATATCAAGACGGTAGTGAAATTGAGTTTTCATCCAATATGCTTGCCGAAGAAGACCGCGAAGGTGCCGGTAAAACTGATAAGGCAGCTTATCCAAGGCTTTTAGCTGTGGATAATGAAGTGGTTGTTCCGGTCGACACGATGGTACGTGTTCTTGTTACAGCCGAAGCCGAAGGTGTTATCCACAATTTCGCAATGCCAGCATTTGGCTTGAAGATGGATGCTATTCCAGGTCGTGTAAATGAGACTTGGTTCAAGGCAACCAAAGAAGGTATGTATTACGGTCAGTGTTCTGAACTATGTGGTATCAGACATGCGTATATGCCTATCGCGATTAATGTTGTAAGTCAGAAAGAATATGACGCTTGGAATACAACCGCGACACATGAAGACGTTGAAGATGCAAATGAGCAACTCAAGGCTTCAATACAATCAAAGAAATCAGTTCAACTAGCCGAAAACAACTAGGCTCGGGTATTCAGGAGAAATAAGTATGGCATATGCAGCTGGACACGATGCTCACGATCACAAGCCAAGCTTTTTCAAGCGCTGGTTTTATTCAACCAACCATAAAGACATCGGTACGCTTTACCTGATCTTTGCGATCATGTCTGGTATTATTGGCGGTTTCCTTTCTGTCGCGATGCGTGCAGAACTTGCAGAACCTGGCCTTCAGTTTTTTACAAACCCACATACATATAATGTATTCACAACAGCACATGGTTTGATCATGATTTTCTTCATGGTGATGCCGGCGCTTATCGGTGGTTTTGCTAACTGGATGGTGCCAATCATGATTGGTGCGCCAGATATGGCGTTCCCGCGTATGAACAACATTTCGTTCTGGCTATTACCACCAGCGTTGTTGCTACTTGTGCTTTCAATGTTTGTTGACGGCCCTCCAGGCGCACAAGGCGTTGGCGGTGGTTGGACAATTTATCCGCCACTTTCATCTACGGCGGGTCAGCCGGGTCCTGCTATGGATTTTGCTATCCTTGGTCTTCACCTTGCTGGTGCATCATCCATTCTTGGCGCGATTAACTTCATCACAACCATTTTCAACATGCGCGCACCTGGCATGACCTTGTTCAAAATGCCATTGTTCGCTTGGTCAGTTCTGATCACTGCTTTCTTGCTTCTTCTATCATTGCCTGTGCTTGCTGGTGCGATCACAATGCTTCTGACAGACCGTAACTTCGGCACGACTTTCTTTGATCCTTCTGGTGGTGGCGACCCAATCCTATTCCAGCACCTATTCTGGTTCTTTGGTCACCCTGAAGTTTACATCTTGATTTTGCCTGCATTTGGTATTGTTTCACACATCGTATCCACTTTCTCCAACAAACCAGTCTTTGGTTATATGGGCATGGCGCTTGCGATGGTTGCGATTGGTGCTGTTGGCTTTATCGTGTGGGCACACCACATGTATACAGTTGGTCTATCACTTGATACGCAACGTTACTTCGTGTTTGCAACCATGGTGATTGCGGTGCCAACCGGTGTTAAAATCTTCTCATGGATAGCAACAATGTGGGGCGGGTCAATTACCTTCCGCACACCAATGCTATGGTCAATTGGTTTCATCTTCCTCTTCACAGTGGGTGGTGTAACAGGCGTTCAGCTTGCGAATGCTGGTCTTGATCGTGCATTCCACGACACATATTACGTGGTTGCACACTTCCATTACGTGTTGTCACTCGGCGCTGTGTTCGGCATCTTTGCGGGCTGGTATTACTGGTTCCCTAAAATGACTGGTTACTTGTACAATTCATTCCTCGCGAAGACACATTTCTGGCTCACATTTATAGGTGTGAACATCGTGTTCTTCCCGCAGCACTTCCTTGGTCTACAAGGCATGCCGCGTCGTTATGTGGATTACCCAGATGCGTATGCGTACTGGAACTATGTTTCTTCACTTGGTTCATACCTTTCAGCATTCGCTGTATTGGTATTCATCTGGTGTATCATTGAAGCGTTCATGAAAAAGCGCGAAGCTGGTAACAATCCTTGGGGCGAAGGTGCAACTACCCTTGAATGGGAATTGCCTTCACCACCACCATTCCACCAGTGGGAAACACTTCCAAAAGTGAAGTAATCAAATTCTGTGAGCCGCTTACGAGCGGCTTACGTATTTCAATTGATTGGTCGAGTTAGTAAAATGACAATGGCAACAGCAAATAACGAACAGGACGCAAACTTGGTATCAACTGCCATGCCTGCGGACTATTATCGTTTGATGAAGCCACGCGTCATGTATCTTGTCATCTTTACTGCCGTTATAGGCATGCTGATGGCGCCGGGTTCTATCAACCCAATTATCGCCTGTCTTGCAATTTTATGTATATCCATTGGCGCTGGTGCATCTGGTTCACTGAACATGTGGTATGATGCGGATATCGATGTTGTCATGGCAAGAACATCAGATCGTCCTATTCCCGGTGGTCGCGTTCTTCCAAAAGAAGCACTTACATTTGGTCTTGTTCTATCGTTCTTCTCAGTCATTATGCTTGGGCTATTGGTAAATTACCTTTCAGCATTTTTACTCGCTTTCACGATCTTCTTTTACGCAGTCATCTACACAATGTGGTTGAAACGCTCGACACCGCAGAACATTGTTATTGGTGGTGCAGCGGGTGCGTTCCCGCCAATGATTGGCTGGGCTGCCGTAACAGGAACCGTTAGCATTGAGAGCAT
Source organism: uncultured Rhizobiaceae bacterium (assembly GCA_964645215.1). Classification (GTDB taxonomy): domain Bacteria; phylum Pseudomonadota; class Alphaproteobacteria; order Rhizobiales; family Rhizobiaceae; genus JAALLB01. The sequence goes on from CAZXZQ010000001.1 coordinate 37,611, forward strand.
TGTTCTTTTCGCCATTATCTTTTTATGGACCCCACCGCACTTTTGGGCGCTGGCGTTATTCCGCTTGAAAGATTATGAAAATGCAAGTGTGCCGATGATGCCAAATGTGGCTGGCGAGAAATCCACTCGCAATCAGATTTTTGGGTATTCAATCCTGCTTGCAATTTCGGGTGTTCTGCCTGCCGTTATGGGTTTTGCATCACTTGGATATGGTATCGTTGCAACAGCACTGTGCGCTTACTTTGTTTGGTGCGCATATAAGGTTTGGAGTGAAGGCAGCGAAGAAAATAATTTTGCCCATGAAAAACGTTTGTTTGGATATTCAATTGTGTTCCTATTCGCATTGTTTGCGAGCTTGGGCATTGATGCCATCTTTATGAAATGGGTGCTTGTATAATGGCTGAGAGCAAATACACAGGCGAGATGGTTGAATTGACGCCGGAGCAGAAGAAGGCTCAGCGCGCTCGCAATATCGCCATTGCAGTAATCCTTGTGGCATTTTGTGTACTGTTATTTTTAGGCACATTAGCCAAACTTGGGTCAAACCTTTACGAACGCGCGCTTTAGGAGAAACGTTTTATGTCAACAGCAATGCAACACAGAACTGATACAGAGCGCAGCAATGCGCGCGTTGTATTTATGTGTCTAGGCATGGTGTTTGGCATGGCTGGTTTGGCATATGCTTCCGTCCCGCTATATCAGCTTTTCTGTCAGGTAACTGGATATGGTGGCACAACGCAGCGTGTTGAAACAGTCGCTGGTGTTCCTGTAATCGACCGTGCAATGAACGTTCGTTTTGATGCCAATACCGCTTCTTCGTTAAACTGGGAATTCAAACCTGTTAAACGAGAAGTTGAGGTAAAGCTCGGCGAGCAAATGATCGTAAATTACGTTGCTAAGAATAATTCTGACAAGCCGATTGTTGGAATGGCGACCTTTAACGTAACGCCGCAAGCAGTTGGTGCATATTTTAACAAAATCGAATGTTTCTGTTTTACGGACACTTATATTGAACCTGGTGGCACGCTTGAAATGCCGGTCTCGTTCTTCGTAGATCCAGAGCTTGATTTAGAACGCGAATTTAAACACATCAAAACCATTACGCTTTCATATACTTTCTATCAAAGTGATACGGATGCGACAGAATTATCCAGTGTTCAAAAGTCTGATTTGACTGGCGAAACTGAAGAAAAGAAATTATAAGGTACAAAAGTTCGGGCAACCGAAGAAAATCAGGAGAATACCATGGCTGACGGTCATAACGTAAACCACGATTATCATATTATTGATCCAAGTCCTTGGCCTTTAATTGGGTCTATGGGTGGCCTATTAATGGCAATCGGTGGCATATCTTATATGCGCGATCTGGCAGGCGATGACATGACATTGCTAGGCGCTAATTTGGCACCTGCAGGTCTATGGATATTGCTATTTGGCTTTGCAGTTGTGCTTTATACAATGTTTGCTTGGTGGTCTGATACGGTTAAAGAAAGTCATCAGGGTCATCATACGCCGGTTGTTTCTCTTCACCTGCGCTATGGCATGATTATGTTTATTGCATCTGAAGTCATGTTCTTCGTGGCTTGGTTCTGGGCATTCTTTGACGCAAGCCTATTTCCGGGCGAAGCTGCACAAGTTGCACGTGTTGAACACACCGGTGGCGTATGGCCTCCTCAAGGTATTGAAGTGCTAGACCCTTGGCATCTACCATTGTTCAATACGATTATCTTGCTGCTATCTGGCACGACAGTTACTTGGGCGCACCATGCATTGATTGAAAATGACCGCAAAACGTTGAAATGGATGCTTTTCATCACTGTGCTGCTTGGCATTCTCTTCAGCTATGTACAGGGTTACGAATATGCGCATGCACCATTTGCATTCTCAGAATCGATTTATGGTGCAACCTTCTTTATGGCAACGGGCTTCCATGGCTTCCATGTTCTAGTTGGTACAATCTTCCTCATCGTATGTTTACTACGTGCTATGGCTGGTCACTTCAGACCAGAAAAGCATTTTGGTTTTGAAGCTGCTGCTTGGTATTGGCACTTTGTTGACGTTGTATGGTTGTTCTTGTTCTGTGCAATTTACGTTTGGGCAAGTTGGGGCGCAGCAATAGCGGCGCACTAAATTTGCTGAAAAACTAATCAAAAGGCGGTCGTTTTGGCCGCCTTTTTTATTTATGGTGATGACCAAGACAAACGTGAAACCAATCACTCATGGCAAAACAAACAGAATATAAAAATCCATCACCATTGCATGTTGGTATTTTTGCCTGTTGTCCGCAATGTGGAAAGGGCAAGCTGTATTCGGGCATCTTGATGCCAGCAATTGAATGCAATGTGTGTGAGCTTGATTATGGATTTATTGATTCAGGAGATGGACCAGCCGTATTTGTTATTTTGATCATCGGCTTCGTGATCACTGGTTTAGCCATGTTTGTTCAAAACAACTTTTCCCCGCCTTGGTGGGTGCATGTTATGCTTTGGTTACCAACCATAATTATTGCATCAATCTGGGCATTGCGTTTTGCCAAAAGTATTATGATTGCATTGCAGTTTAAAACAAATGCTGAACAGGCGGTTCTGAATAGGGAGAATATGTAATGCGGCTCTCAACACTCATCATTATATTCTGCATGGGAGCAGGGCTTACAGTTTTATGTTCTTTGGGTAGCTGGCAAGTTCAGAGGTTATACTGGAAAGAGGCTTTGATTGAGCGAGTAAACTCCAGAGTTAAGTTAGAGCCTGTTCCTCTTAATGACGTTGTTCGTGGTGATATAACGCGCGATGATCACGAATATACGCCTGTTATGGTTAGTGGTGAATTTAATTATAAAAAAGAAGTTTACTTTTTCACGACAGACAAAAAAGGTGCGTCTGGATGGAACGTACATTCACCAATGAAATTGGACGATGGCAAGGTATTAATTGTCAATCGAGGCTTTATTTATTTTAGTGAAAAAAACAATCAAGAGCGGCTGCAAGCAATTGTTCCTACACGCCAGAATATTGAGGGTTTAATCCGTGTCCCATCCATAACAAAGCCTGGCTCATTACCAGATAATGTACCTCAAAAGAGTGAGTTTTATTGGCGGGATTTACCAGCGATTTATGATGCAATGGATGTTCCGTCTGCTGAGAGGTTGCCAATAATTTTAGACATGAATGAAATCGCTGTGCCTGAGGGCTGGCCAAAAGGTAGTACAACCATTATCTCTTTTACAAATAACCATTTAGGATATGCCATTACCTGGTTTGGTTTGGCTTTAACGCTTTTGGGTGTTGGTGGTTTCTTTTTATATTCACGTGCTCGGGTGGCAAATAAAAATGGATAAACAGCTTGAATTACGATTATGCGGACCGCGTGGCTTTTGTGCAGGTGTTGATCGCGCCATACAAATGGTGGTGTTGGCATTAAAGAAATTTGGTGCGCCTGTTTATGTGCGTCATGAGATAGTACACAATCGTTATGTCGTTGAGGGCTTGGAACAAAAGGGTGCAGTATTCGTCAAGGAACTCGATGAAATTCCGGAAACCAATCAACCGGTTATTTTTTCTGCGCATGGTGTACCAAAATCAGTTCCTGCCAACGCAGAAGCAATGAACTTGTTTTATCTGGATGCAACATGCCCGCTTGTATCTAAAGTGCATAAACAGGCAATTCGCCACATCCGCCAGGGCCGTCATGTTTTGCTTATCGGCCATGCAGGTCATCCTGAAGTCATTGGCACAATGGGGCAAGTGCAGCCCGATGAGATGAGCCTGATTGAGGATGTTGAAGGCGCAAATACTTATGAGCCGCATGACGCTGATGCCTTGGGCTATGTGACACAAACCACGCTTTCAGTTGATGACACAGATGAAATATTGAAAGTGCTTCAAAAACGCTTTCCAAATCTTAATGCACCGTCAGCAGAATCCATTTGCTATGCCACTACAAACCGTCAGGAAGTGGTAAAGCTTGCTGCAAAAGGCGCGGATCATTTTCTGATTGTTGGTGCGCCAAATTCATCTAATTCTAAACGGCTTGTAGAGGTTGCGAAAAAGGCTGGCTCGACAAAATCAACACTCGTTCAAAAAGCAGCGGATATTCCTTGGGACGAGATTAATGCTGGTGACAAAGTCGGTCTGTCAGCAGGCGCGTCGGCACCGGAAATCTTGGTCAATGAGATCATTGATGCCTTTAAAGCAAGATTTGATTTAACGCTTAATCTTGTTGAGACCGTCAAGGAAGATGAAGAGTTTTTAGTTGCAAGAGATTTAAGAGATACTCAGCTTACCCAAGATGATATGGCATTTGTAAACGGGGTTTTATAAATGGCTGTTTATACAGAAATAGCTGATACAGAGCTTATAGAATATCTGACCAAATACGATATTGGCGAACTGCATTCGTTGAAGGGTATTGCAGAGGGCGTTGAGAATTCAAACTATCTTCTCTCTACCGATAAAGGCATGCATATTCTTACCCTCTATGAGAAGCGGGTAAATGCAGATGACTTGCCGTTTTTTCTGGGTCTTATGGAGCATCTTTATAAAAATGGTGTTGATTGCCCACAACCGATTGCACTTAATACAGGTGAACAGCTTTCTACGCTTGCCGGTCGACCATCAGCGATTATTAGTTACCTCGATGGTAATTCCGTTAAGCGGCCAACATCAGATCATTGCAGGCAGGTAGGCAAGGGACTTGCAACAATGCATTTGGCGGGTGAAGGGTTTAAGATCAAACGCCCCAATGGTTTGACCGTTGGAGACTGGCGCCCACTATACGAAATGTCTGGCAAACGATCTGAGGAAGTTCTTAGCGGCTTAAGTAAGTTGATTGAGCATGAACTTGATTTTCTTGAAGCAAGCTGGCCAAACGATCTACCAGCCGGTGTGATTCATGCTGATTTATTTGCAGATAATGTTTTCTTTTTAAAAAACCAACTCTCAGGGATTATTGATTTCTATTTCGCTTGCAATGATTTGCTGGCATATGATGTCGCGATTTGCATCAACGCATGGTGTTTTGAGAGTGACCATTCTTTTAATGCAACCAAAGCAAATGCCATGTTGAAAGGCTATTGCGAAGTACGGCAATTAGAGGCTGCTGAATGTGAAGCATTGCCAATTTTGTGCAGAGGGTCTGCACTGCGCTTTTTACTAACGCGCCTCTATGACTGGCTGAATGTGCCGCCTGGCGCATTGGTAACACCTAAAAACCCTTCAGAATACATTGCGAAGTTACGCTTTCACCAATCTGTCAAATCGGCTTCAGAATATGGGATGGATATTGTATGACGACCGTTCAAATTTGGACAGATGGTGCGTGTTCAGGCAATCCCGGGCCCGGTGGTTGGGGCGCTTTGCTACGTTATGGGGACAATGAAAAAGAACTGTGCGGTGGTGAAGAAGATACCACAAATAACCGTATGGAATTGAAAGCTGCAATTGAAGCACTAAACGCTTTAAAGAAGCCTTGTAAGGTGGAACTCACCACAGACTCTCAATATGTAAAAGGTGGCATGACAGGCTGGATTTTTGGTTGGAAAAAGAACGGCTGGAAGACCGCTGCAAAAAAACCGGTTAAGAATGATGATCTTTGGAAGGCGCTTGATGAGGCCGTATCAAAACATGATGTTACTTGGCACTGGATTAAAGGCCATGCGGGTCATGCAGAAAATGAAAAGGCGGACGAACTCGCCCGCCTAGGTATGGAAGATTATAAGTAAGTCTCTACAGCGCTTCTAGAATTTTTTCTGCAGATGACTCTACTGCTGAACTAGGTACATCTTCAACATTAAGCGTTGTTACCTTGCCATCCTCAACAATCATTGCATACCGTTTTGAACGAATTGCAAGACCACGTTCGGTGAGATCAAGGTCCATGCCGACTGCTTTTGAAAAATCAGCACTTGGATCACAAAGAAAGGTAATTTTTCCTGTGGCACTCGTGCTGTCCGCCCATGCCTGCATAACAAAAACATCGTTGACAGACACAACAGCAATTTCATCAACACCCTTTGCTTTAATCGCATCTGCGTGTTCAACAAAACCGGGCAGGTGGTTCATGTGGCATGTTGGCGTAAATGCACCGGGCACCGCAAACAAGACAACTTTTTTACCTGCAAAAATCTCGCCGGTAGTTGTTGCACCGGGCCCGTCTTCGGTCATGAGAAAGAAAGAAGTTTCCGGCAAGTTATCGCCAATTGAAATAGCCATATTAAAAATCCTAGATTCAAAATTGAAAGATGTATTACTCGTAACTTAGGCTAAGCAGCGAAATTTTCAACGCTCAATTTCAATTCCAGTAGATCCGGTAACGAGCGTGTATCTGAGTTTTTCTTCAAGTGGGTTAATATCTTTAGGTGCATGCCTAATATCAAGATTAAAAACAGCACTGCTATCGTCTTGGTGCATCAATTTTGCAGGCTTTAGATACCAATCTGACGGCCCTTCTACAAACAAGTTTGGCTGCCCAAAATCCTTGTTATGTTTCACCGTAATCATGAGCGCTTTGTTATTGTCATTCTTAACACTTACGATCATATCATCGGCGGCTTTTTTGGGAAGACTGAGGCTCGCAAGCGTAATTGCCTGAATTGCGCGTGGGTCTGTCATGAACAACTCACGAACAGGAATATCAAGCTTGGCTTTTGCCGGAATACAAATTTCTGAACACACACCGATGGTCAAGTTTAGCTTTATCTTACCTTGATTGTTTGCAAGCAGGTTTCCCGCAAACGGAAAACTTACCTGCTTCTTATAGCCTGCATATTTAACATCATAACTTTCCAAAGTTTTAGGCACAGGAAATTGGACACCGTCTAGTTCAAAGCTTTGAGAGCTAGAGAAATCAAATAAAGGTGGAATGCCG
>CAZXZQ010000002.1:0-41785 GCA_964645215.1 uncultured Rhizobiaceae bacterium
TTAATGCACCCATAGCTCAGCTGGATAGAGTGCTGCCCTCCGAAGGCAGAGGTCGCAGGTTCGAATCCTGCTGGGTGCGCCATAAACTTATCCAGGGCTACAGTTTCACTTAGTCTCGCGTTCCCGTGCAAAGGGAAGCATGCCGAGCGTGATAAAGCCAAGTACGACTGCAATGAGTATGAAACTGCCGAATTGGACAAACCATGTTGAGTTAATCGCTTGTGGAAGTTTAGCGTCTAAAACACCTTTTTCACCAAGTTCCAAACGACCAATCTCACGGCCATAAGCATCGGTGACAATGGATATGCCTGAATTTGCTGCGCGGATAACCGGCACGCCTTCTTCAACGCTTCTTAAAACTGCTTGTCTGGCATGTTGGTAAGGGCCCGGTGTGTTACCAAACCACGCATCATTGGTGAGATTTATAATCCAATTAGGGCGTCCATTCTTGTCTACGCGTGTATTACCGGAGAAAATTATCTCATAGCATATGAGTGGCAAGAAAGATGGGCCAGTGCCTGTGTTAATGAGTGACCTGGAATTGCCTTCATCAAAGCCACCGGCGACGCGCGTTAATTGCTCAAAGCCCAACGATTCAGCAAAAGCTTGAAAAGGAAGATATTCGCCAAAAGGCACAAGATGTGTTTTGTCCGCTGCTGCAATTATCTCGCCTTGATGATCAACAACCAGCGTTGAATTAAAAACCCGCTCTCGACTATTGCCACCAATGGCTGCTTCATATCGGGCACCACCGGTTATGAGACTTGTACCCTCGGGCAACATGGCGGAGATTGCGGCTAATGCATCTCGCCTTTGCGTTAGGAAAAATGGAAATGCCGATTCTGGCCAAATGAGATGCGTCGTGCCAGAAAGCCCGGTTTTATTATTCTCACCTGCAGACGTTGAAAGGCGCAAATAGGTATTAAAAAGCTGTTGTTCTTTTGAAGGATCAAATTTATCGCGCTGGTCAATATTGGGTTGAACAATACGCAAGCTAACATCCTCTACCAAGGGTGAAGGTGCGCTTGGTAAACGGTATATACCAAATCCAATATGAGAAACTATAAGTGTGAGCGATAAGCCAAATACAAATTTTCGTTGTCTTGTATAGACGCCTGAACCCGGCACAATAATTGCGATGGACGCGAAGACAAAAACCGCAAACGCCGTCATGCCGTAAATGCCAAAGACAGAGGCTGACTGCATGGTGAGTGGATTAAAATAAACGGCGTAGCTGATTGAATTCCACGGAAGCCCCGTTGCCACAAAGGAACGCAAATATTCAAAAACTGCAAAACTTGCCGCTAGAATAAAAAGGCGTCTGTAATCACTAAACCAAAAAATACGAGCAAGTGCAGTGGCTGAACCCCAAAATAAAGCAAGGATAGCGGGCACTCCGCAAACCGCAATTGGTAAGGCCCATGCAAAACTTTCAGCTTCAACCAAAAATGCAGCACCTATCCACCAAAGGCCTGCTAGAAAATATCCGAACCCAAAGAAAAACCCAGGCTTGAAGCCTGCCTTAAAGCGTGACCAAAACCCGGCAGACGGTTCACTTGCTACACTGTCAAGAGACCATGCTAATACTGGAAATGTGAAGAAGAGGAAAAACCATAAATCAAAGGGTGGCATTGCTAAAGCGGAAATGGCGCCTGCGAGAAAAACTACACCTACGCGCCGCCATCCGCTCATCAGAATGATTGCGCCTGCAATCCATTCAATTCTTTTTCCTAACTTGTCGATTACTCTTACCCCATAACTGACCGAATCAATTTCGCTCACCATACGATATTTGGCGTCAATTAGTGAGGTTTCAACTTAGGAAAAGAAACTGGTCTGAAGCTTATGTTTTTCGGGCGCGTCTTCTAGCCGAGCGAATAAGTTCAACGCGTCGGATACGTCTTGGATCAGCTGCAAGCACACGAAACTCAAATCCATTTTTGCTGATAACCTCACCGCGCACAGGCACGCGCCCTAGAATGTCAAAAATCAACCCGCCGATAGTATCAATGTCTTCTTCATGTTCGCCAAATGCAAAGTCATCACCAATGCGCGTACGAAGGTCGTCCAACTCTGCTTTAGCATCACAGATAAAGCTGCCCTCATCCTTTTCCTGAATAAGAACGTCTTCATCATCATGCTCGTCTTCAATCTCACCAACGATTTCTTCGACAATATCTTCAAGTGTCACAATGCCATCTGTCCCGCCATATTCATCAATCACAAGTGCAATTTGTTTGCGATCAGCCTGCATGCGCGCCATCAGTTCGCGTGCGCCCATTGAAGGGGGAACAAACATGACTTCGCGTAACAATTTTAAGGATGAAACAGGTTTTGCAAGGCTCACTTTTTTCAAATCAAGATTTCCCGGCAGGGAAGTTTTCCGTTTTGCAATCTCTGCTTTTGTAAGTGCTGCGGTTTTTGAAAAATGCGTAACAACATCACGAATATGAACCATGCCTTTAGGGTCATCTAATGTGTCACCATATACCGGCATTCTTGAATGACCGGACTCTTCAAATATTTTCAAAAGTTCAGCAAGTGTAATTTCTTCGTTCACAGCAATAATATCGGCGCGCGGTATCATTACATCCTCAACGCGCACGTCACGCAATCGCAAAATACTACTGAGCATATTACGCTCAGATACAGAAAAGCTTTGTGCAATACCTTCATTATCTGAAAGCGCATCAGCAAGGTCTTCGCGGATAGATTCACCGTCTTTGCGGCGGCCAAATACTTTTAATATCCAAGAAAACAACGAGCCATTATTATTACCCTCTTTTGCAGAAACTGGAACAAGGGACTTCCCCGGTTCCAGTGGTTCGTCTTCTGGTCGGATATCGGCGAAATGAGTATCTGATTGTGAATTAGGGTTATCACCCATTGATTTTTATACCTGATATGGATCGGCAATGCCGAGCGCTTCTAAAATCTTTGTTTCAAGGCTTTCCATTTGGTTAGCCTCGCTATCTATCTCATGATCATACCCGAAAAGATGTAAAAATCCATGAATGATCAGATGGGTTAAATGGTGGTTTAACGTTTTGTTTTCAAGGTTAGCTTCATTTTGTGCTGTTTCAAGCGAAACTACAATGTCTCCCAACATTGGGAAATCAATCTTTCCAAGTCTAGAAACTTGCGTTGGAAAGGATAAAACATTGGTGGGTTTATCCTTGTTACGCCATTCGCGATTAAGCGTTTGCAAGGTTGTATCATCAGCAATGAGAACACTTAATTCAGCATCTTCAGCAAATTCAAGCTTGGCCGTTTTAATAGCCTGATCAATAGAGGCATCTATAATTGAGAGTATATTTTTCTCATCGCAGTCAATGCCATCTGCAAAGGTGACATCAATATCAGGTGTCATTTTTGTCAGAGCTTTTTTTGGCCGGTGCATCGTACGCACGCACGATTTCTGCAACCAATCTATGGCGAACAACATCTTCAGCTTTAAAGCGGATGCGTGAAACGCCTTTTATGTTGCCCAGTAGATCAAGCGCTTCAATGAGGCCGGATTTAACACCGCCCGGCAGATCAATTTGACTTGGATCACCCGTTACGATCATGCGTGAGTTTTCACCCAAACGCGTGAGGAACATCTTCATCTGCATGGAAGTTGTATTTTGCGCTTCATCAAGAATTACAGCCGCATTAGATAAAGTTCGCCCACGCATAAACGCAAGCGGTGCAATTTCGATAATGCCTGATGCAAGCTCTCGCTCAACTTTATCTCCGGGCATCATGTCATAAAGCGCGTCATATAACGGGCGCAAATATGGGTCGACCTTTTCCTTCATATCGCCAGGTAAAAAGCCTAGACGCTCGCCTGCTTCAACCGCAGGGCGCGAAAGGATAATTCGGTCAATGGCACCGCGTTCCAACAGGGATGCTGCATACGCAACGGCAAGATATGTTTTACCTGTGCCTGCTGGCCCCACACCAAAAACCAGCTCTGATCGGTCCATCGCACGAATATACGCATCCTGCGTTGGTGTCCGCGCTTGAATTACTTTTTTGCGTGTACCAATTTTGGCCATCGAAAGCAGGCTTGGTTTTTCCATGTCAGGCAGCGATAATTGATTGTCTGCTGAAGCCATTCGGATCGCGCCATCAATATCACCGGCTTCAATTTCATCGCCTGTTTCAAGGCGCTGATACACATGTTCAAGTGCCATTTTTGCCTGGTGTACGCTTGTACTTTCACCCTTGAGCGTAATTTCATTACCTCGAGATATAGCTTCAATGTCTAACTGTTGCTCGATCATTGCCAAATGCTGGTCAAATTGTCCGAAAAGTTTTGAAGCGAGAAGATTGTCCTGAAATTCAAGTGCGATGACATCAATGTCAACATTCTCAGAAGCCGATTTTGTAGGCTTTTTCTTTTGCTTCTTGTCTTTAACTTTACTGTTCAATAAGTGCTCCTGTCAGACAGCAATCGCGTTAAGGCTATTGGGTGCTGCTTGCGTGACTTTAACTTTGATAATGTCGCCCGGTGTTCCAAGTTTTGCATCAACAATCACTGATTGCAACCATGGAGAACGCCCGATTAATTGTTCAGGTTTACGTCCCGGTTTTTCAAGCAAAATATCCATTTCACGACCGATGCACTGTTTGTTAAATGCTTCTTGCTGCTTTGATAGTTCAGCTTGCAATCTTTGAAGGCGCTCAGATTTAACCTCTTCTGGTATTTGGTCTTTAAGGTCAGCACCCGGTGTGCCGGGCCTTGTTGAATATTTAAATGAAAACGCTGAGGCATATTCCACCTCGCGCACAACCTGAAGTGTCTCTTCAAATTCAGCATCGGTCTCACCTGGGAAGCCCACAATAAAGTCGCCAGAAATTGCAATGTCATTACGCGCATCTCTCATACGCTCGATTATATGCAAATAGTCTTTAACCGTATGATGACGGTTCATGGCTTTGAGAATTCTGTCTGAGCCAGCTTGGACAGGCAAATGCAGATAAGGCATAAGACAATCAAGATCACGATGCGCTTCGATCAAGCTTTCATCCATATCTACCGGATGGCTGGTTGTGTAGCGAAGCCGTTCAAGGCCCTCAACGTCTGCCATAGCATATAGAAGTTTACCAAAATTCCATTCATCACCCTTGTCACCCATACCGTGCCATGCATTTACATTCTGGCCCAAAAGCGTGATCTCACGTACACCTGATGCAATCAGCGATTTTGCTTCATCCAGAATTTGAGCTGAGGATCTTGAAACCTCTGCACCACGCGTATACGGCACAACACAGAACGTGCAGAACTTATCGCAGCCCTCTTGTACCGTTAGAAAAGAGGCAACGCCACGCGATTGCACTTGTGCTTTTGTGGCTTGTGGTAATTTTTCAAATTTTTCTTCAATTTCAAACTCTGTATCAATAACGCGTTCGCCTAAAGTTGCGCGCCTCACCATTTCAGGCAAGCGGTGATAAGTTTGCGGACCTGCAACAAGATCAACAACTGGCGCGCGGGCAACAATCTCAGCGCCTTCAGCTTGGGCTACACAGCCTGTAACGCCAATTGTCATCGGGCGATTTGTGGCTTCGCGTTTTTCTTTTACTTGGCGAATGCGCCCTATTTCGGAATATACTTTTTCCGCAGCCTTTTCACGAATATGGCAGGTGTTTAGAAGTACAAGATCAGCCTCTTCAAGCACAGTGGTATTTTGATAGCCGTCTTGCTCTAACGCATCTTGCATGCGCGCTGAATCATATACATTCATTTGGCAACCATAGGTTTTCACAAAAACCTTTTTTGGCGTTTCCATAGACTTATCCTGAGAGATTGAATTTATTTGATCCGCTTTTACCTGCTTTTTTCCCTAAAGGAAATATCAAACGAGCTCTTGGCCATGCAATGATTCCATAAACATGGTGCGCACTTGACTATGGGTTTGCAAAGCAAGTTCTTGGCGTTTGGTAAAACTGCCAACGTCGATCATTTCGCCAAAGGTAATTTCAACATCATAACCGGATTTAAGAATAAGTTTTTTAGCATGCGGAAACAGTTCTTGATCACCTATCCACGCAACTTCCTTGCGCAACCCGCGCCCCATATGAATGCCATGACATTTCGTATAGGCGATTGATATGGGTTGCACATGAATTGTCTCCATCAAGTTACTTGCGAGCGCATATTGTGCTGCGCCAAAAAGCGATGACTTGAAGTCCCCTATCAATGTGCCATCATGTGTGGTGCCTTCAGCAAAAAGCACTATCGCTTCATTATTTAGCAGTCGGTCTGTAATTGCTTGCGCTTGTTTGCCAGCTTCGCGTCTGTTTTCTCGTGAAACAAACAAGGTACGCTGAAGAAAGGACAAGATATTTGCGCCCGGCATTTCACCAACTTCTCGCTTTGCAATAAATGATAAATCCATAACGCTGCCAAGTACCGGGATATCCATCCAAGAAATATGATTTGAAACAATCAGCAAAGGGCGCGTTGTGGGAATTTCACCCTTTACGGTAACGCTAACACCGGCAAGCCAAACCGCGAGCTTGTGCCAATATTTAGGCATATGTTTTGCAAGTTCCAAGTTGAGCTTAATGGCGATGAATTGAAGAGGTGCAAGCAAAATAGTCAAAACGACCAAGACTAGGATCAATGTGATTAATCGTAAGTAACTTATCATTATGATTTTTTATCATCATCGAGTGGAACGGCATAAAGCTCTAATCTGTGATCAACCAGTCTATAGCCTAAATCACGTGCAATCTTTTCTTGCAAACGCTCGATCTCTTCACTCTCAAATTCAATCACATTGCCTGTTTTTAGATCAATGAGGTGGTCGTGGTGATTTTCAGGAACAATTTCATATCGCGCGCGCCCATCTCTAAATTCATGGCGTTCGATAATGCCTGTTTCTTCAAGCAATTTAACTGTGCGATAAACAGTAGCAATTGAAATATGGCTATCAATCTTTGACGCGCGGTTATAAAGATCTTCCACATCCGGGTGGTCTGATGCATCTTCAAGCACTTGTGCAATGACGCGGCGTTGGCCAGTCATTCTCAACCCTTTATCTGTGCAGCGCTTTTCCAGAGACATAATTTCCACCCGCTAAATTATGCATATCCTCTAGCTAAGTTGGCGCTCCATGACAAGCGCAGCAGGTCTTTTTTCGTCAGATGTGTTGGCGGGTGCATAATAGCCCTGTCGTTTGCCAACAGGGCGAAAGTTGAATTTTTTGTAGAGATTAATTGCCGATTGGTTTGTTTCATCAACTTCAAGAAAGTACTTAGTGACCCGTGCAAATTGCAAATTACGAATTGAAGTTTCGAGCAATTTTTCCCCAATGCCTTTACGTCGCGCAGATTTAGCTATCGCGATGGTGATGATTTCTGCTTCATCTACGATATTACGATATAGAATAAAGCCAATGGGTTGTGAGGTTCTTTCCTGCGCTATAAGGCACGTATAAATATCATTGGAAATTAGCTTTCCTAACTCACCATCACTCCATCCATGTTTGAAACTTTCATGATGAATTTGCGAAAGTATAGATAGGTCACGCTCTTCTGCTTTTCTTATATGAAGTTTCACTTCACGTCTGAATTTGGAAAAAAGGGAAAGCAATTTCACGCTCGTTCTAGAGTAAAACCTGATTGAGGTTTCGCATCTGCTGAACGTAAGTACAAGGGTTCCGGCATCGTTTCATTAAAATTCTTTTTGGCGACAATCTTTGCTATTGTCTCAATGTTACCTGTCGAGCGTGAATGTATGATTTTGTGGTTATGTTTTGAAATTTCGTTGAAGATTTCAGCACCGGACCCGCACAAAGCAATATTGCTATTTTGCAGATGATGAGAAATTTTGTCATAGCCTACTATAAAAGGGGCTTCACCCTTTAACTGGACAAATGCTTCATTACGTCGGGCATCTATGATGGTTGCAATGTCATCATAATGGCCTAGAAGACGCGCTTCCTCGATGCAGGCTTCCAGCGTGGATATTGCGCAAATTGGAATGTTTAAAGAAAGTGCAAGGCCACGCGCTGCTGAAAGGCCAACCCGAACGCCAGTAAAGCTGCCTGGCCCAATTGTAACTGCAATCTTTGTAATATCGTCATACGTAGATACCGCACTATCTAAGCATTCAGCCATAATTGGCATAAGTTTTTCTGCATGCCCTCGCGCAATATTTTCACTGGCTTGCGCAAGCACATGGTCTGCTTCAACATTATAGAGGCAAACCGCGCACTGGTCAGCAGAGGTATCAATGGCCAGTAGGGTCATCAGGTTGATTAAATATAAACACCGACAGGCTGAACTTCTTGCACTTCCGGAATGAAGTGCTTTAACAGGTTCTGAATGCCATGTTTAAGGGTTGCGGTTGAAGATGGACAGCCAGCACATGCACCACGCATATGAAGATATACAATACCATCTCTAAAACCGTGGAAAGTAATATCACCACCATCTTGTGCAACGGCAGGTCGAACGCGTGTATCAAGTAATTCCTTGATCGTATTTACGATCTCAATATCCGCTTCTTCAAAGTCTTCTTCTTCAAGATCAACATCGCCTAAGCCCTCGTTCATCACAGGCTTGCCTGTCACAAAATGCTCCATAATAGTGCCAAGGATTGCAGGCTTTAAATGCTGCCAATCAAAGCCGTTCTCTTCATCACCTTCTCGGGTCACAGATATAAAATCATGTCCAAAGAAAACGCCAGAAACGCCGGGAATACGAAAAAGCTGCGCTGCAAGTGGAGATTTTTCAGCATCGTCTTGATTGGAAAAGTCTACAGACCCTGACGGCATTACAGGAACGCCCGGCAAAAATTTCAAAGTAGCAGGATTGGGAGTAGCTTCAGTTTGAATGAACATTTTGAATGCTCCGTTAAATTTTGGAATTATTCTAAAGTAAGTGCTTCGACTGGATTAATCAAGTCACACTTTCAATCTCTTCGTTTGTCATTGAGCAAGGCACAACGATAACCGGAATTGAATACGTACTGCCATTGCCGGCAAGTGCGCTAACGAGAGGGCCGGGGCCTTCTTTGCTGTCACCAGCCGCGAGCACAAGTGCTGCGATGTCTTGATCTTCTTCGATTAGCGATTGTAACTCTTCGATGGTTTTGCCTTCGCGATAGATAAGCTCTGGGTCGGTATTGCCGTGGTCACGACTATATTGAGCGTATTTTTCCAGCGTTGCTTCGCCTGCTTCGCGGGCCTCAACTTTCATGACTTCTTCAACACCAATCCAGTGCTGAAAACTTTCAGGTTCAGATACATAAAGAAGCGTTAGCGCACCACCAATATTACTTGCTCTGCGCTCTGCATAAAGCACGGCGCGGCTACATTCTGATGAGCCATCAACAACACACAAAAACTTGCGCTGATGCCCTTCTTCATTAATGAGGCGCTTGCTTACCATGATTATCCTGCCGCTTTTTATATTAGAGTGACTTTACTATATCACGTTTACCCAAGGAAGCCGAAAATAGCGCGCACTTCTTTCATAGTGATTTGAGCAATCTCACGTGCGCGGTTTGCTCCGTCTTCCAAGATACCATCCAGATGCGTTTTATCATCCAGTAGTTTGCGCATTTCTGCATTGATAGGCGATAATTTTTCAACCGCCAAATCAGCCAATGCTGGTTTGAAAGTTCCAAACTGCTGGCCCGCAAATTCTGAGATGATTTCTTGCGGTACTTTATCTGCAAGTGCTGCGTAAATACCTACGAGGTTTTCTGCTTCAGGACGCTCTTTCAATGCTTCGAGTGTATCTGGCAGTGGTTCAGGGTCCGTTTTCGCCTTGCGGATTTTCTTTGCAATATCGTCTGCACTATCCGTTAAGTTGATGCGCGACATGTCGGATGGTTCTGACTTTGACATTTTACGCGCACCATCACGAAGCGACATTACGCGTGTTGCAGGGCCTTCAATAATAGGCTCTGTGATCGGGAAGTAACCCTCTTCACCATGTCCAAATTCTTTTATGCGCTTAGCAAAATCATTGTTGAATTTAGCAGCAATATCGCGCGTCAATTCCAAATGCTGTTTTTGGTCATCGCCCACCGGCACATGCGTTGCACGGTAAAGTAAGATGTCAGCTGCCATTAGATTAGGGTAACTGAACAAACCAACAGAAGCTTCTTCTGCATGCTTGCCTGCTTTTTCCTTGAACTGCGTCATGCGGCGTAACCAGCCCATGCGTGCCACACAATTAAACAGCCATGCAAGTTCTGCATGTTCGCGCACCTGGCTTTGGTTAAACACGATATGCTCTTTCGGATTAATGCCAGAGGCTATAAATGCAGCAGCAATTTCGCGGGTTTGCTGCTTGAGATCGTCCTGCACAAGATCAGCGGTAATCGCATGCAAGTCTACCACGCAATAAATACATTGATGGCTATCCTGCATCGCAACAAATTTACGAATAGCGCCTAGGTAATTTCCAAGGTGCAGATTGCCTGTGGGTTGAACGCCGGAAAAGACGCGGTTTGTTGGCTGGGCCATAGGTTTCATTTCCATTGAAATTGCTTCGCGCGGTTTATGCCGCACAGATTGGTTTTACGCAAGCAATTACCTGCGAATAATGCGTTTGAGCTGATCACGTGGCACGGCACCTGTTACAAGGATAATTGCAAAGTAGACAACCATGGCGACACTTACCAACAAGCCAATGAGTACAAGACGTATGAGCAATGCAGCATCCACCAATTGCGCACCAAGCCAGACTTGTCCAAAATATAAAACTGCAGCCATGATGACACTCGCAATACAAATCAGCATAATGTTACGCCAAGTGCGTGCTGCTATGCGTAAATGATTGCCGACGTAAAGTGAGCTACCCAGCAAAAATGCATTTACCCACCCGGCAATACTACCCGCAACTGCAATCCCTACCACGCCATAGATGGGGAAGAGATAAAGGCTTAAGGCAATGTTTAGAACAGCGTTTACGCCTGCAAACCACATGGGCCGCTTCATGTCTTCCCGCGCATAAAAGGATGGCTGTAATATTTTGATCAACACATAAGCGGGCAAGCCAATTGAAACAGCTGCTAAAACCTGCGCGGTTAGTTCTGTTGTCTCGCGCAAAAACGCACCGCGTTCGTAGACAAGTGCAATGAGTGGCAATGGTATCATGATGAGACCAACCGCTGCGGGCACAGTTAACCCAAGGCCAAATTCAAGACTGCGGTTTTGCAAGTTCGCCGCTTCTTGTTTGTCGCCAGCTGCAAGTGCGCGGGTGAGTTCTGGTAGCAAAACGACACCGATAGAAATTCCGATTATGCCAAGTGGCAATTGCATCAGTCGCTCGGCGTAATTCATGATAGAGATTGCGCCCTCTTGGGCAGACGCAATTACTTGCCCGACAAGCAGATTGATTTGTGTAATGCCACCTGCAATTGCAGTTGGTACTGCCAACACCAATAGTCTTTTTACAGAGGGGCTCATCTTTGGAACCCGCAGACTGAGTGTGAAACCTTCTTTCCTTACTGCATAAATAAGGAGCACTAATTGCATTAGGCCAGATGCAAAGACACCCCATGCCATGAAGATACCAATCTCACGTTGCTCTAGTTCAAACCAACCACTCAGTGCTAAAACCGCAATAAAAATGATATTTAGAATTACAGGCGCGAGTGCCGCCAGAAAATATTTGCGAAACGCATTTAATATACCTGAAAGCATCGCAACCAAAGACATCGCAGCAAGATATGGGAACATTATGCGCGTAAGCAGTACAGTTAAGTCAAACTTGTCAGGGTTTTCAGCAAATTTTGGCGCGATGATCGTACCAACAAGAAATGGCATGAAGATCAATGCAAGAGCCGATAGAATTAGCAGTATGAATAGGAGGACTGATAATATCTGCTCGGCAAATTCACGCGCCTTTTCTTGACCACCTGTTTCTAACTCTTTTGAAAAAAGTGGGATAAAGGCAGCATTAAAAGCTCCTTCTGCAAACAGGCGGCGAAAGAGATTTGGAAAACGAAACGCTGCATAAAAAGCATCTGCCACCGGTCCGGCACCCAGAAACGCAGCAATCATCGCTTCACGCACAAAGCCAAGCACTCTGCTTGCCATTGTTGCGCCACCAACGGAGCTAAACTTCTTTATGAGGCTCATAGCTCGATCACTCTTTCCTGTTTGTTAGATGCAGGTTTTAGCGTCATAACATGAATTAGCTTTTCGTGGATTTTTTCGATACGCGTTTCACTTGTTATTTTATCACCAATAAGGTCGCGTACGTAAAAACTATCATTGGCTTTTTCACCAAAAGTCACGACATGGGCAGAACCAATATCAAGGTTCAAATCGGCTAACGCTGCAGTGAGTTCAGAGAGTAGGCCGGGCCGGTCGAGACACTCAATCTCTAATACAGTAAATGTATCTGACAATTCATTATTGATGGTAACCGTTGGTTTAATAGAAAACGCTTTGCTGGCTTTTTTAGCCTTACTAGTTTTCGCAAGCACGTCTGGTAGATAGGTTTTACCAGAAAGCACTTCTTCAATCATTGCGCTAATGCGCGTTGCCCGCCTAACTTCATCTTCATCATTTTCATAGGCGCGGTTGATAAAGATAGTATCAAGCGCGCGCCCATCACTGGTCGTATGAATTTGTGCATCCACAATATTGCCACCAGCCGCCATACAAGCACCGGCAATAATAGATAAAAGACGAGGGTGGTCAGGCGCAATTACTGTGATCTCGGTAATGGCTTCAAATTTTTTGGTATCAACCGCCGTAGCAAGCTCATCACCGGCCTTACTTGCCGTCTTCAAAAGCTCCATATGGCGGGTTTGCGATTGCGGATCTGTTGATAGAAAATATGCAGCATAGGGAAGATTTGTGAAATGCGTTTTATCCTCATCACTCCAATCAATAAGGGTTTCTGCAAGTGCTGTTTTTGCATGTTCAACGCGTGCTTTTAATGGCACTTTAGAGAAGCCGCCATTGAGCATCAGCTCTGTCTCATAATAGAGATTGCGTAACAGTTGACCTTTCCACCCATTCCATACGCCCGGGCCGACCGCGCGAATGTCACAAACGGTAAGAATGACGAGATAGCGCATGCGTTCAACTTCTTGAACAACTTCTGCAAAATCATAAATGGTTTTACGGTCAGCAATATCACGCCCCTGTGCAACATTACTCATTGTCAGATGTTCTTGCACGAGCCATGCAATAAGCTCAGTTTCTTGGCTATCAAATCCAAAGCGCGGACATAATTGTTTGGCAACGCGCGCACCTGCAATCGAATGATCTTCTTTTCGCCCTTTGGCAATATCATGTAGGAATAATGCCACATATAAAATTCGCCTGTCTTTTACATCTGGTAGCAATTCAGAAGATAAGGGATGTTCTTCAGCAAGCCTCCCTGTTTCGATCCCCCATAAGGCGCCAACAGAGCGGATCAAATGCTCATCCACTGTATAGTGATGATACATATTGAACTGCATCATTGCGACAACCTTTTGCCATGCCGGTACGAATTTGCCTAAAAAGCCGGTCTCATTCATGCGGCGCAAGAGTTGTTCTGGCCCTTTTCCATTTGTTAGAAGTTCAATAAAAATTTGATTGGCTTCTTTATCCTTGCGTATTTTGGGCCCGATAAGTGGCAGGTTTTTTGTGAGCTGCTCAATGGCATCTGGATGAAAATCCATGCCAGTTTCTTCAGAAACTTCAAATATGCGTATGAGGTTTACAGGGTCATCCTTAAACACATCATTGCTTGCAAGGCTGATCCTGCCATTGTCATTGATAAAAATATCTGTGCCGGGAATTGCCCGCTTGCGCCGCATAACAGATTTTAGCAGCCGGTTGAGCCCGGTGACTTTCTTGGCTTCCTTTTCTTCAAGTTTTGCGCAGGCAATGAGGGTTAACTGTCCCACTTCTTTTGCCACCAGAAAGTAATGCTTCATAAAACGCTCAACCGCAGAAAGCCCGCCGTGGTCTTGATAGTTTAGCCGAGCTGCAATTTCGCGCTGGATATCAAACGAGAGCCGTTCTTCTGCTCTTCCTGTTAGATCATGCATATGGCAGCGCACGGTCCATAAGAAGTTTTCGGCCCTTCTAAAGCGACGATACTCTTTCTCGGTAAACATGCCTGCTGCAACCAAACCATGTGTCTTGCCTGTCTGGTGAAAATATTTGCCGATCCAAAATAACGTATGAAGATCGCGTAGGCCGCCTTTACCGTCTTTTACATTGGGTTCAACAAGGTAACGGGATTCACCAGATTTTACATGTCGGTCATCCCGCTCAGCAAGTTTTGCCTCAATAAATTCATGTGCACGGCCTTCAACCACTTCATTTGAAAACCGTGTTGCAAGCGTGTCATAAAGCTCTTTAACACCATGCAGAAATCTAACTTCTAAAATCGAGGTGCGAATGGTCATATCTTCTTTAGAGAGACGAATACATTCATCAAGATTGCGCGTTGCATGGCCAACTTTAAAACCCATATCCCACAGCATGTATAGTATGTACTCAACAACCTGCTCACCCCATGCAGTTTGTTTATAAGGTAGCAGAAACAGTAAATCGATATCTGAACCACCGGCTAATGTGCCTCGGCCATAGCCGCCAACCGCCGTAATGGCAATTTTTTCTGCATCAGATGCATTTTGCGCCCGGTAAACATGGGCAACAGCGAAGTCATATGTAATGCGTATGATTTCATCTTGAACATGCGAGATGCGCCAGGCGCAGGCAGTTCCATCGCCATCTTCAAAAAGTTGCTTATGTGCTTTTTCGCGGCCTGTTTTGGACGCCTCTTTTAGGATATCTAGGACTTGTTTGCGAATGGTCGTTGAGGAGCCGTCATTGCCGCTATATGCTGTGAGAGCAGTTAATTCCTGACGCAATGCCTCACCATCGATAAGGCTTTCAAGATTCAGCTTTTTTTTCGCCATGTTTTCCGCTCTAAAGATTCTTGTTTCATTATAGAGCGCATCACTGCAAGTGGTCTAGTCCTGGTGGTCCTAAGCCTAACTCTCTTGTTTGATATCAGAGGCCTTTGGGCCTCCTTTGGCAACGCCTACCATCGCTGGTCTCAACACGCGTTCACCAATCACATAGCCGGTTTGAACAACTTCCATAACCGAATTATTAGGCACTTCTGGGTTTTGCACTTCAAACATTGCCTGATGGAAATTAGGGTCGAATTTTTCACCCTTCGGATCCAGTGTTTTCACGCCGTGTTTTTCAAGATTATTATGAAGTTCGCGCTCAGTCATCTCAACGCCTTCGATAAGCGTTTTCACACCGGCATTTTCGCGATCTTCTTCGCTTACATGATCAATCGCACGGCGTAGATTATCTGCAACGCTTAACATGTCACGTGCAAAGCCAGTGATTGAGAAGTTTCTTGCATCCGCCACATCTTTTTGAGTTCGGCGGCGGAGGTTTTCCATATCCGCAGCAATTCTTAGAGCCTGATCTTTAAGACCATTAATCTCTTCTTCCTGTCTTTCATTTTCAGCAGCAAGTGCTTCTAATGGGCTGCCATAAGCTGGCGCCTCACCATCGGCTTCTGCTGCAATCTGATCGCCAATAGCAGACAATAATTCATCTTCGCTCATTGGCGTATCAAGATTAATTTCTTCTGGGGTTTCAGCCGCATCTGGCTTGATATTTTTATCCGACTGATTTGCGGTTTCGTCGCTCATAAATCTCATTCCAAAATTAAAGAGAAAAGTTGTGATGGATATCAGGGTTTATGACAAAAAAATCAAGAGGCAAAAAATCTTTATTGTAGGATACGGCTGATAACTTTCGCCGTATAATCCACCATAGGAATAAGGCGTGCATAATTTAAACGCGTTGGTCCGATAATTCCAAGCGCTCCAACAACGCGTTGATCATTATCTTTGTATGGCGCTACAATTACCGATGATCCCGATAAGGAGAAGAGTTTGCTTTCAGCGCCTATAAAAATACGAACACCGTCACCTTCCTCTGTTAAATCCAATAGTCGCATGAAATTTTCTTTGGCCTCAAGCTCTCCAAACAATTGACGAATACGGCCAAGGTCTTCGGTGGCTTCAAGATTATCCAAGAGGTTAGAGTGGCCTGAAATAATCAATTGCCCTGGTTCTGCACCGCTTGTTCCGGCCCAAGTGGCAACGCCCGCATCGACCATTTTTTGTGTCAGCGTATCAAGCTCGCTTCGTGTCACATTATGCTGTTGTTTGATCGTGGCATTTGCTTCTGCGATGGTTTGCCCTGCAATTTTTGCGTTTATATAATTGGTCGCCTCGATAAGCGTTGAGGCGGTGGTTCCAATAGGTAATGTGAGAATGCGATTTTCAACGGAGCCATCTTCGCCCACGATCACAGCAAGCGCTTTTGTGGGTTCAAGTTGGATAAATTCAATTTGTTTAAGACGTAAATCTGCCTTGGTGGTGACAACCAACCCTGCCGTGCTTGAAAGGCCCGACAAAAGCTGGCTTGCTTCGGTCAACACATTATCAAATGTCTTTTCGCTTGATGCAGCATTTACCTGTGTCTCGATAGACTTACGCTCATCCTTGGTGAGATTTCCAATTTCCAAAAAGCTATCGACAAAAAATCGTAATCCAAGATCAGTGGGTAAACGACCTGCACTTGTATGCGGAGCATAAATAAGCCCCATCATTTCTAGATCAGACATAACATTGCGAATGGTCGCTGGTGAAAGGTTCATCGCCAATTGTTTGGATATGGAGCGTGAGCCTAACGGATCACCACTATCCAGATAGGTTTCGACGATATGCTTGAATATATCACGCGAACGCTGGTCGATATCTAGCAGTGGATTAGACGATGAAGACATATGACGCTTTTAAATTCCTAATGTGACTTTAGCTTGATCAGAATAATCTTAATATACGCCTTTGCCAATCCGTTATAAACACGTTACAGCAACCAAGATTATATTTTCAAACAGGAGATGCTCAATGCGTCCATCAAAACGCGCCGTTGACCAAATGCGTGAAGTCAGCATGGAAACAGGTTTTGCCAAACATGCAGAAGGTTCATGCCTTATCAAATTTGGAGATACACATGTCTTGTGTACTGCAAGCTTAGAAGAGCGCGTTCCGCCTTGGTTGCGAGGCGGCGGCACAGGCTGGGTGACCGCTGAATATGGCATGTTGCCGCGTTCAACGCATGGTCGTATGCGCCGTGAGGCAAGTAGCGGAAAACAGTCTGGCCGTACAAACGAAATCCAACGTCTTATTGGCCGTTCATTGCGAGCAGTTGTCGATATGAAAGAGCTTGGCGAACGTCAGATCACGGTTGATTGTGATGTACTTCAAGCAGATGGTGGCACACGAACTGCTTCTATCACAGGCGGGTTTGTTGCTCTGCGCGAATGCATTAAATGGATGCAAGAGCGTGACATGGTCTCAGATAAAGTACTGAAAGATAATGTGGCTGCGATTTCTTGCGGCATTTATAAAACAAACCCTGTAATTGATCTTGATTATCTGGAAGATTCAGACGCTGAAACGGATGCAAATTTTGTTATGACAGGCACAGGCGGCATTGTGGAAATTCAAGGCACTGCAGAAGGCGCGCCTTTCTCACGTGATGAATTTAATGCACTGCTTGATTTGGCAACAGATGGCATTGGTAAGCTTGTTGAAATGCAAAATGGTGTGAGTAGCTAAGTTCCGACCATGCGAAAGCTCGAAACCAGAGAAATCATTGTTGCAACCCATAATGCAGGCAAATTGGATGAAATTAATTTTCTCATTCAACCCTTTGGCTTTTCTGCCAAAGGGGCGGCCGAGTTAAATCTGCCGGAGCCGGAAGAAACAGGTACGACATTTGAGGAAAATGCTTTGATCAAAGCGCTTTCTGCAGTTCGTGCAACAGGCATTCCATCGCTGGCAGATGATTCAGGCCTTTGTGTTTCAGCACTTGATGATGCGCCGGGTGTTCACACAGCCGATTGGGCCGAAAAAGAAGATGGTTCTGGCCGTGATTTTCCAATGGCAATGGAAAAAGTTGAAACAGCAATCATCGAAAGCCAATCTCAAAACCGTAATGCTAAATTTGTGGCAGTGCTATGCCTCGCCTGGCCCGATGAGCATGTTGAATATTTCCGCGGTGAAATTGAAGGTGATATTATTTGGCCGCCGCGTGGTGATGCAGGGTTTGGGTATGACCCGATTTTTATGCCGAATGGTCATGAACGAAGCTTTGGAGAAATGACGGCTGAAGAAAAGCATGGGTGGAATATGGACAGTCTCGATGATGGGCTTTCGCATCGCGCAAGAGCATTTTCAAAATTTGCTAAAACCTGCCTTTCAAAGGGTGGATAAAGATGGCGTTTGGCGTTTATGTTCACTGGCCATTTTGTGCCGCCAAATGCCCCTATTGTGACTTCAACAGCCATGTTCGCCATCAAGCAATTGACCAAGCCATGTATGTGGAAGCCTATAAGAATGAAATTTCGCACATGGCATCAGTTGCACCTGGGCGAGAAGTTTCAAGCATTTTCTTTGGCGGCGGCACGCCGTCCCTGATGGAGCCATCAACAGTTGATGCGATATTGCAAAGCATTTCAAAACATTGGCATGTTCCAGATAGCATTGAAATTTCGATGGAGGCTAATCCATCCAGCGTTGAGGCCGACCGTTTCAAAGCATATCGCTCAGCGGGCGTAAATCGCGTCTCACTCGGCGTGCAATCACTCAATGACGATCAGCTTAAGTTTTTAGGCCGTCTACACAATGCAGATGAAGCACGAAGTGCAATAGAGATTGCGAGAAACACATTTGATCGCATTTCATTTGATATGATTTATGCACGTCCTGATCAAACACTCGATGCTTGGCGTAATGAATTGGGAGAAGCGCTTTCTTTGGCTGCGGACCATCTTTCTTTATATCAATTGACGATCGAGCAAGGCACTGCATTCTTTGACTTAAAACAAAATGGCAAGTTGACCGAGTTACAAGAAAACCGCGCTGCCGAACTTTATGAACTCACACAGGAATTAACATCTGCAAGTGGGTTTGAAACATATGAAATTTCAAACCATGCGAAGCCGGGTGCGCAATGTGAGCATAATCTGGTTTATTGGCGTGGGCAGGAATATGCCGGCATAGGGCCGGGTGCCCATGGGCGGTTACAAACCAATGAAGGCAGACTTGCAACTGCCAATATAAAAAACCCGGAGATGTGGTGGCAGCAGGTGATGGTGCAAAAACATGGCATGGAACAAATGGATGTCTTAGAGCAGTTTGAACACGCTGACGAATTTTTGCTCATGGGTTTGCGCTTGGCTGAAGGGTTCTCACTTCAAAAGTTTGAAGAAGTTGCGGGTCATAAAATTGATGAAGGCCAAATCAAATTTTTAAAAGATATTGATATGCTTGAGCAAATTTCAGACACGCATATTCGGGCGACCCTAAAAGGGTTTTTAGTGCTTGATGCGGTTGTTGCTGATTTGGCAATGCAGCCGGAAAACAAGTTCCCGGCCTAAGTCTAAATTTCGGTAAAGTGCTTAGCTGCCTCGCCCAAATCCTTGTGGAGCGGGTTGCGCAACTTGTTTTTGGCCGTTTGAAATTCTGTAAATTGCCATGCCTCTTTCAGATGGGCCTTTACCTGTTATGCGAAAGATACCATTGACGCCTTGGAAGCCACTTACATTTTCTAGCGCTTGAGGGCGGAAGGCTGTCGTAGCAGGATTTTGTCTCAGTAATTGATGAACAAGTGTTACCGCATCATAACCAATTGCAGCTTGCACGCCTGGCGCAATGCCAAATTTGCTTTGATAACGTGTAGAAAACCCTGAGAACTTTGCTAGATCACGACTAGGATAAAGCGCACCATTCAGAATAGATGAAGGTTTGATGGTTTCCCATGCGCCCGATCCTAAAATCTGCTTTTCTTGGATCAAGACACCATTTTTGGATAATCTAGATAATATCGCGCTTGGGATGCCGCCGCCGCCTGAAATGTAAATACTATCTGATCCTTGAACAGCCGCAATACTTTGAGTGACAGCCGTGCTTATGCTTGCTTCTTCGCGGCCATATTTAAAAATGTTAATTGCAATACCCAATGCGCCCGCAGTTTCGCGTAAGGCTCTTTCACGAACCGCACCTTCAGCATTTTGTGGTAGGAATGCCGTTATAGAGCGCTTGCCGATGGCAGAAGCGTGTTTGATTATAGCGCGCGTGCCGTTTTCAGGTGTGAATGATAAAAGATAGACGCCGCGCCTAGCAACAGAACTGTCTGTAGAAAAGCCCATCAACACAATATTTGCTGGTAAGGTTATGCCAGATGCTGAACTTACATTAGCTGCAAAAAGCGGACCGAGCACAAGCGATGAGCCTTCACTTACAGCTTCAGATGCTGCTGTTTGTGCTACGGCTGCTTGCCCTTTGGTATCTTTTACAACCAGTTGAATTGAATTATTAGCAAAGTCACTCATTGCCATGGCTGCGCCATTTTTTAATTGCTGAGCAGCAATGGCAGCGCCGCCTGGAATAGACATTGGCAAGAGAAGTGCAACGCGCACTTTGCCGTTGCCAAGCACTTCGCCTTTTGGATTTGCGCTGAGTACTTTTTCAACTACTGTTTCAGTCGTTGGTTGATTTGGGCTAGGGAGGCCTTGCTGCACATTACTTGTTGTACAAGCTGCCAGCAGTGTCGCTGCCGCTAGGACAGTCATCCTGCATGCCGACTTAAAATTTTTCTTTTGGGATAAACTAAACATAATTCCCTGCCCCGTAAAACCTGATTTCTTGATATTATTTGGCATCTTTTGCCCTAAAACGTCAAATCGCATGCCTTAATAAAATGATAATTTGCTCAAACTGTGTCTTTTTTGCATTAGCATCAGCGCTTTATTATGTAATCTAGTCTGAACTTGATATGAACACCTTGCATGCCTCAGGATAGGAATAGACAATCACGCATTATCAAATTCAAAATAAGGAATTTTCTGCGCCACCGTTAGATGCGGGATTATATATCGTTGCAACGCCCATTGGTAATTTGGGTGACATTACGTTGCGCGCATTACAAATATTATCCGGTTGCGACCTGATTGCGTGCGAAGATACGCGCGTGACGGGCAAATTATTGAAGGCTTATGCTATTCAAACGAAAATGATTTCCTATCATGAACATAATGCGGATGTCGCGGGTAAGAAGCTTATTCAAGCTGTTAAAGAAGGTAAATCCGTAGCTCTTGTTTCAGATGCAGGAACACCACTTGTTTCCGACCCTGGTTTTAGATTGGTCGATGAAGCACGAGATGAATGCCTAAATGTATGGCCCATTCCCGGAGCCGCAGCGCCCATCACTGCTTTAGCAGCCAGTGGAATGCCGAACGAAACTTGGACCTTTGCGGGCTTTCTGCCTACCAAACAAGGCGCGCGGAAAACTCGCCTTCAAGAATTAGCAAATATGCCATCAACATTGATATTTTTTGAAAGCCCAAATCGACTGGAAAAATCATTAGCAGATATGGTGTCCATATTTGGATCTGACCGACAGGCTTGCGTCGCGCGCGAACTCACAAAATTACATGAAGAAATAACGCGCATGCCTTTGAGTGATCTTCTGGGCAAATATCATGATAAAACGGTAAAGGGTGAGATTGTTATTCTGATTGCTCAAGCGCAGAAAAGTGAAATACCGGACACAGAAATTTTGCTTAAAGAACTGCTTGAAAAAATGTCGGTGAGTAAGGCCGCGAGTGAAGCGGCTCAACTCACGGGCCTTTCAAAGCGTGATTTATATCAGCAAGCCCTAACGATAAAAGCTATGGCCATTAAAGATGCCGCAGAACAAAAAGAATAATAAACGCCAGCGTGCGCAGCGATGGGGTTATTGGGCTGAATGGTTAGCCGCCGCCAGTTTGATGATAAAGGGTTACCGCATCCTCACGCTCAGATACAAAACCAAATTAGGCGAGATTGATTTGATCGCCAAAAAAGGCGATCTCGTTGCGATTGTTGAAGTAAAGGCAAGGCCAACGGTTTCCGAAGCGGTTAACTCGGTTACCGACCAAAGCAAAATACGCATAGAAAATGCTGCAGATTTATGGCTTGCAAAACAACGCAATCCGCACCTTATTTCTATGCGGTTTGACATAATTGCAGTACGGCCCTGGGCTTGGCCTACGCATTTTAAGAATGCGTTTTAATATTGCATGCGCGCCACAACCATCTTAAATCAGGTTAAGAGAAAAAATTTTGGAGTATGAAGATGAGCCTAAAGGTTGGCATTCAAATGGACCATGTGTCCACCATTCACATTGAGGGTGATTCAACCTTTGCTTTGGGCTTTGAAGCGCAGGCGCGTGGCCATTCGCTATTTCACTGGGAACCAAACGCACTTCAGTTGCGCGATGGTAAAGTACGCGCGCAAATCGAAGCGATGGAGTTGCGTGATACCGAGGGCGATCATTATACACTAGGCGAACAGATTGATACGAACCTTTCCGAACTCGATGTTGTGTTACTGCGTCAGGATCCGCCTTTCGATATGGCCTATATCACTACGACACATGTTTTAGAGCGTATTCACCCGGAAACGTTGGTGGTCAATAATCCTGCGTCTGTTCGCAACGCACCAGAAAAAATTCTCGTTACAGAATTTGCTGATCTCATGCCGGAAACGCTCATCACGCGTGATTTTGATGCAATTACTGCATTTAGAAAAGAGATGGGCGATATCATTATCAAACCGCTTTATGGCAACGGTGGCGCGGGTGTATTTTTGCTTAGTAAGGATGATAAGAATTTCACCTCCCTGCTTGAGATGTTTGATCAACAATTCCGCGAACCTCTTATTGCGCAGCGATATTTGAAAGATGTGCGCAAGGGCGACAAACGTATCATACTGGTGGATGGCGAGCCTGTTGGCGCAATCAATCGTGTGCCCGCAGAAACGGATGCACGCTCCAATATGCATGTGGGTGGTCGCGCTGAACATTCTGAACTAACCGAGCGTGAAAAAGAAATCTGCGAGCGCATCAAGCCGGTGCTTCAGGAACAGGACTTCATTTTTGTAGGCATTGATGTGATTGGCGATTATATGACTGAGATCAATGTCACCTCGCCGACAGGCATTCGTGAAGTAAAGAAATTCTCAGGCACTGACATTGCTAGCCTTGTTTGGGATGCAATTGAAAAAAGGATTTAAGGGGGAAATTTATGCGAATAATTATTTCAGCAATTTTAGTCTTCTTGCCGTTTCAAATGGTGCATGCAGAGGAAATAGATAAATCGCGCGTTCCTTCTATCGAACTATATCAAGCAATGTTTGACGCAAATGTTGAGCCGGGCTTGGTGTAGTTTAGAGATTTTAATGGCAAGCAGTATCTATATTTTTCTGCGCTGCAAACATTGCATTGTCGACTGAAGGAAATTCGATATTCGATTAATTAAGATGCGTTAGATCGGCGGTTTGATCTTGTGAAATGTAATCCCCAAACACCCTTTAACATGCCGCCAGATTTTGAACTAAGCGATATAGCGCTCACACTCAAATTAGGCACTGCCGATAACGTGTCTGTGCAAGTTGTTTGGGAAGATGATCGGGAATCAGAAGTTTCCGTATATGAACCCTGCAAAGATGTGGGAGATCAAACTTGCGCCTGGCCTATTAAATAAAGTCGCATGGGTCGGTAAATGTGACCCGCTCTCCATTTGCTGGATGAAATACTTCCAACGTTTGCGCGTGTAGTAACATCCGTTCTTGCGAGCGGTTCGGGACTTCGTGATTATAAAATGTGTCACCCAAAATTGGAAAGCCAAGCTCCATTAAATGCACCCGCAATTGGTGTGAGCGACCTGTTTCCGGGTACAATTCGACGAGACTCATGTCTTCGAAATGGTTCAAAACTTTCCAACACGTAATCGCTTCGCGCCCAAAATATGTATCGACCATCTGCTTGGGACGGTTATACCAATCCGTGCGCAAGGGGAGTTCTATCCGACCTGTTTCAGGCCTCATCAGGCCAGTGACTTTGGCTATGTAGGTTTTGGTCGTTTGCCGCTTTTCAAACTGTAAACCTAGATGGCGATGTGATTTATCATTTAATGCCATGATAAAAATGCCTGAAGTGCCACGATCTAGCCGGTGAACCACGCGGGCAGTTGGAAATTGCTTTTGCGCACGCGTCTCCAAACTATCTTCCATGCCTATATCTTTGCCTGGCACAGTTAAAAGGTTGGATGGCTTGGAAAGAACAAGAATATCGTCATCTTGATGGATGATATTAAGTCCCTTATCGGGCGGCGGAGAATAGGTAAATTTGGGCGGCGGCGTATTACCACTCTTCGCCAATGGGCCTTGATAGCCTTTACGCATGGATGAGCGTTTCCACGGTCCGCAATAAAAGCGCGATATCTTCATCACGCGAGAGGCGATGATCACCATCCTTAATGAGCGTCATTGACACATTTTCATTGGGCAGGAATGTCACAAGCTTCATTGCATGCTCATATGGCACATCCGTATCTGCCATGCCTTGAAGAATATGCACCGGACAGCCGGTTTCAATCATGCCTTTCATGACACGGTTTTTCTCGCCATCATCAAACAGCGCCTTGGTAAAAATATTAGGTTCATCAGAATATTCTGAAGGCTCTTCCATATAGCCATTTGCTTGAAGCTGGTTTAACTGGTCTTCACTTAATTCTGGTTTCATCAATTCATGGGTGAAATCCGGAGCAGGCGCGAGCAGCAACAGTGCTTTGACGCGATGGCTTTCGCCGCGTTTGGCAAGTTCTTCAACCATGCGAAGTGCTACCCATCCACCCATGGAGGAGCCAACAAGTACGTGACTACCTTTCGAACAGAATTCGTCGAATACGGCGAGACTTTCTTCTAGCCACCTTGAAATTGTGCCTTGTTTAAATTCACCACCTGATTCCCCGTGGCCGGAATAATCATGCCTACAATTGGCATGGCTATTGCTTTTCGCCCAATTACAGAGCGCTTCCGCCTTGGTGCCAAGCATGTCTGAACGATATCCGCCAAGCCAAACGAGGCCGGGCGCTTTGCCGCTCTCATGGCGCACAGCAATCTCGCGTTTTTCGTCTCCATCTCCAACAGATATCATTTCTGGTGTATTAGACATGGCTCATTCTCATAATTTAGATTCATCTTTGATTTATACTGATACACGTTTTTATATGCTTTTTAATTTATTTTATGGTATGCGCATGGGTATTATTCCTGTAGAAAAGCAGGAAATCTAAGAGTGATTTGCAACAATATAGGAGAATACGACCATTCGCAGACCGCATAGGGCGCAAGCGCCTCAAAAAGGTGGGCCACGTTCGAACGAAGAAATTATGGCCTCCGAAGTACAACTCATTGATGCCGAGGGAGAAAATCACGGTACCGTTCCAATAGACAAAGCCAAGGAAATTGCTGCTGAGCAAGGGCTTGATCTCGTTGAAATTTCTCCAAACAATAATCCACCTATCTGTAAGGTGCTGGATTTCGGCAAATATAAATACCAATCCCAGAAAAAAGCTGCTGAAGCGCGTAAAAAGCAAAAGACGCAGGACGTTAAAGAAATCAAGATGCGTCCTAATATCGACACGCATGATTACGACGTAAAAATGCGCGCGATAAACAAGTTTTTAGGTGAAGGCGATAAGGTTAAAGTAACGCTTCGCTTCCGCGGTCGCGAGATGGCGCACCAGCAATTGGGTATGGAGCTTTTACAACGTGTGAAAGAAGATTTGGCAGATGTTTCCAAAGTGGAGGCAGAACCAAAACTTGAAGGCCGTCAAATGATGATGGTTGTCGCACCTGCGAAGTAGGAATCTACTTGCAAAAAAAACAAAAGGGGCGTATATCGCCTTGACTGATCGTCTGGCAGGGCATGCCAAGTCGGTCTAATACGCGAAGCTCCGCTCTGGTTGGCGGGGCTTTTGATTTTAAAGGGTTTAACCCTTTTCACTTTTTAAGGAGAGCGAAATGCCCAAGATGAAGACCAAATCAAGCGTGAAGAAGCGCTTTAAAACAACTGCGTCCGGTAAGGTCAAAGTTGCTGCCGCTGGTAAACAACACGGCATGATTAAACGTTCCAACAAATTTTTGCGTAATGCACGCGGCACCATGGTGCTTAGCGAGCCAGATGCAAGAATCGTCAAACAATTTATGCCTTACTCAAAGTAAGCCGCATTTTTCAAATTTAGGAGCTAAATCATGGCTAGAGTAAAACGCGGCGTTACCGCACACGCAAAACACAAAAAAGTCCTCAAAAAGGCAAAAGGCTATTACGGTAGTCGTAAAAATACCATCCGCATTGCAAAACAAGCTGTCGAGAAGGCAGGCCAATATGCATATCGCGACCGTAAGGCACGCAAACGTAATTTCCGTTCACTTTGGATCCAGCGTATTAACGCGGCTGCTCGTGAACACGGTTTGACATACGGTCGTATGGTCGATGGCCTCACAAAGGCCGGTATCGAAGTTGATCGCAAAGTGCTTTCAGATATTGCAATTCATGAGCCAGAAGCATTTGCTTCTCTTGTTGCAAAAGCAAAAGACGCGCTTAATTATCTTAAAGACCACACCAAAAATGAGTTTGAAGCTGCTATAGGTTAATCCGGCGCGGCCCCAGCAAATAAGTTTAATACGGGAACCCGCGCTGGCGAAAGCTGGTCGCGGGTTTTCTTGTTTTAGAGAGATGTAATGACAGACTTGAGCGAATTAGAAGCGGGTATCCGTGCTGAGATTAATGAGGCAGGTGATGAAGCTGCGCTTGAAGCTGTGCGCGTGACGTCACTTGGTAAAAAAGGTTCAATCTCAGAAGTGATGAAAACCTTGGGCAAAATGTCCAATGAAGAACGTCAGGAAATGGGGCCTAAGCTCAATGGCCTAAAGGCTTCAATCACGGATGCAATTGCAGAGCGCAAAGATGTACTCAAGCGTGAGGCATTGGCAATTCGCCTGGCGTCTGAAAAAGCTGATGTCACATTGCCTGTTCGTCAATCACCATCTGAAGCAGGTCGTATTCATCCAATTACACAGGTGATGGATGAAATCACGGCGATCTTTGCCGATATGGGTTTTTCAGTTGCCGAAGGGCCGGAAATTGAAACGGACTATTATAATTTTACGGCATTGAATTTTCCCGAAGGTCACCCGGCACGCGAAATGCATGATACGTTTTTCATGCAGCCAGACGAAAACGGCGAGCGTAAAGTTTTACGTACGCATACATCGCCTGTTCAAATTCGTACCATGGAAGTGCAAGAGCCACCAATCCGCATTGTGATCCCGGGTAAAACATATCGCTGTGATTCAGATGCGACTCACTCACCTATGTTCCATCAGCTTGAAGGCCTTGTGATCGACAAGACCTCCAACATTGCGAACCTTAAATGGGTGCTGGAAGAGTTTTGCAAAACCTTCTTTGAAGTAGAAAAAGTTGATATGCGTTTCCGCCCTTCATTCTTTCCGTTTACCGAGCCATCATTGGAAGTAGACATACAGTGTGACCGTTCAGGTAATGAAGTCCGCTTTGGTGAAGGCGAAGACTGGATGGAAATTTTGGGTTGCGGCATGGTCCACCCAAATGTTCTTAGAAGCGGTGGTCTTGACCCGGACGAATATCAAGGATTTGCATGGGGCATCGGCATTGACCGTATCGCCATGCTAAAATATGGCATGCCCGATCTTCGTGCCTTCTTCGATGCTGACGTGCGCTGGATGAAGCACTATGGATTTAGACCACTTGATATACCAACACTGTTTGGAGGACTTTCATCATGACTAGATTTTCAGATGCAGCTTTGCTTAAAGGGGATTTTGCCCAAATGTTGAAGAATCCACCCAAGGAAGCGGAATGGAAAAAGACGTCTTGCGATAGTTCGGCGGAAGCGGCAGCACAATCGATTGCCAAGCAGATTTTTGCATTCCAGCAGCAGATTGATCAGGAAAAAGAAAAACTTGAAGTCACAACCTTCTCTTCTTTAGGGCCGATTAAAGTGATGGGTGTTATGCCAATCGAAGGTGACATGATGCGCATTGATGGTGTGCAAGTAACGCCCAATGGTGTGTCGCCAGTTTCAATCATTCAAAGCGCGACGCAATTGTCGCTGACTTTCACAAAAGCTGTCGTTCAGTCTAAAAACCCAACAGAAGAGCCAGACGATGATGATGGCATGCAAATTGGCTTTGTGATTTTTGACGAATTGAAAGAGCGTAAGAAATCGCGTGATGCGGCTAAGCGCAAGAAACCGGCCAGAAAGCCAACCAAAAAGACAGCTGCTAAAAAATGAACCAACACCGCGGACATTGTAGATGCGAAGGCGTTGTGATTTCGGTTCATGGTGAGCCGGAAGCAAGCGTCTATTGTCATTGCGATGATTGCCGACGGTCATCAGGCGCGCCGCTTATTGCGGCAGCCGGGTTCCGAAAGAAAAATGTGACTTGGGAAGCTTCCGACACACTAGCGGAATATGTGAGTGGTACCTGCACGCGTCTCTTTTGCCAAAGATGCGGTTCACCGGTGGCGCAATGCCATGAAAGTGCTGCGGATATGATCTTTTTTAATACGGGCTTTATGGATGAGCCTGAAAAATTCCCGCCCACATTTCATTCTTTTGAGGGCATGCAATTAAGCTGGCTAGCATTGAACGATACGCTGCCAAGGTACGAAACGACCAAAATTATCAAAGCCAATTAGGCACGACGGAACAATACAATGAAATTCACTCTCTCTTGGCTGAAAGATCATCTGGAAACGGATGCAACGCTTGACCAAATCCTGGAAGCATTAAACCTCATCGGTCTTGAGGTTGAAGAGGTTGACGATAAGTCTCAGTTTGAGCCGTTTAAAATTGCAAAAGTTCTGACAGCTGAAAAACACCCAGATGCGGATAAGCTTCGTGTGCTTTCCGTTGATATGGGTGATGGCAATCCGGTGCAAGTTGTTTGTGGCGCACCCAATGCAAAGGCTGGAATGATTGGTGCATTTGCAGGGCCGGGAACCTATGTGCCGGGTATTGATGTGACGCTTGCAGTTGGCAATATTCGTGGTGTCGAAAGCCATGGCATGATGTGCTCCGAGCGAGAACTTGAAATGTCTGACAATCATGACGGTATTATTGAACTGCCGGACGGCGCTGAAATAGGGTCTTCTTTTGCAGACTATGCAGGCCTCAATGACCCGGTGATCGAAATTGCGATTACACCTAACCGCCCGGATGCGCTGGGCGTTGCTGGTGTTGCGCGCGATCTCGCAGCCTTTGGACTTGGCACGGTGAAGCCCGTTTCGATTTCCACACCAAAAGGCAATTATGCTTGTCCAATCGATGTAAAACTGGAATTCGATAAGCAAGAAGAAAACCTTTGCCCAGCATTTGGTCTGCAAATGGTAAAGGGTGTTAAGAATGGTCCAAGTCCTAAGTGGATGCAGCAGCGCCTACTGGCCATAGGTCTGCGCCCGATTTCAGCGCTTGTAGATATCACCAATTATGTGACCTACGATATAGGTCGCCCACTTCACGTGTTTGATGCGGACAAGGTAAAGGGCGATCTTGTTGTGCGTCGTGGGCGTGAAGGCGAGAGCTATTTGGCCCTAGATGGCAAGGAATATTCCGTCACCGACAAGATGACAGTGATTGCGGACGACAATGGTATTGAATCACTTGCGGGCATTATGGGTGGTGAACTTTCTGGCTGTCAGGATGATACGGTCAATGTGTTGGTTGAATCAGCACTTTGGGATCCGATGAATGTTGCTCGCACCGGTCGTGATCTCGGCATTAACACAGATGCACGTTATCGCTTTGAACGTGGTGTCGATCCTTCGATGAATAATCCCGGGCTTTCACACGGTACGAATTTAGTGATGGAACTTTGTGGTGGTCAAGCTTCCGAACAGTTGATTGCAGGTGAAGTGCCAGAGCCTGACTTTGTGATTGATTTTCCATTATCAGAAGTAAAACGCCTCACAGGCATTGAAGTTTCAAGCGAAGAAAGCATTGCTGTTCTTAACAAACTTGGATTTAGCGTTGAAGGTTCCGGCGACAATTTCAAAGTTTCCGTACCGTCATGGCGCCCGGATGTGTTCGGCAAGGCAGATATTGTCGAAGAGATCATGCGCATACATGGGGTGAATAATATTGAGCCTCAGCCGCTTGCTTCTCAGGGTGCTGTGGGCACAAAAATTCTCACCACTGGCCAAACCCGCTCGCGCAATGCCAAACGCATGCTTGCAAGTCGCGGCATGTTGGAAGCGGTGACATGGTCATTCATTTCTGAAACGCAGGCCAAAGCCTTCGGCGGCGGCAGTGAAGCATGTAAATTGGCTAATCCAATTTCGTCTGAAATGTCAGACATGCGTCCATCACTTTTACCGGGTTTGATTGCGGCGGCTGGACGAAATCAGGATCGCGGTCAGAGCAATGTAGCACTCTTCGAAGTAAGCAGCATTTTCCGTGGGGATACACCTGAAACGCAACATCGTATTGCAGGTGGCATTCGTCGTGGCACAGCAAAGCTTAGCGGTGGTGGACGTGACTGGCGTGAAGCAGGTGTGGCAGTTGATGTGTTTGATGCAAAGGCAGATGCGTTAGCAGTGTTAGAAGCATGTGGCATGGACGCTTCCAAAGTGCAGATTGTTGCAGGTGCCCCGGACTGGTTTCACCCGGGCAGAAGCGGGACAATTCAGCTTGGCCCTAAAATGATCCTATGTCATTTTGGCGAACTGCATCCAATGACACTCGAAACAATGGACGTTGATGGTCCAATTTGTGGGTTTGAAGTGATGCTTGATAATCTGCCGGAGCCGCGCAAGAAGGCAACCAAGACCAAACCGCCGCTAGACCTTTCCCAGTTGCAATCGCTTAGCCGCGACTTTGCTTTTATCGTTGGGAAAGACACAGATGCTGCATCGTTGTTAAGAGCTGCAAAAGGCGCAGACAAAAACTTAATTACAGACATTGCGGTCTTTGATCTGTTCGAGGGCGCGTCACTGGGCGAAGATAAAAAATCCATCGCGATTGAAGTTACTCTTCAACCAAAAGACAAGACATTGACGGACGAGGAGATCGCAGCAATTTCAGCAAAGATCATCGCGAATGTCGAAAAGACAACAGGTGGAACCTTACGCGGATAATTGCGTAACTTTTGCTGAATCAGCACGCCTGTCATTGGTAACCGTTATCCTATGCATGAGCCGTTTGTGGGGCATATAATCTGCTGTTGCATAATGTTGCGTACAACGATTGTCCCACATAGCAATTGTATTTTCTGCCCACTTAAAACGCACCTGATATTCCGGCTTGTCTATATGGTCGAATAAATAGCGTAAAAGCCGGCTACTATCACGCGCCGTCATTCCAACAATATGTTGCGTGAACCCTTGGTTGATGAATAAAAATTCTTTACCTGTCACAGGGTGCGTTTGAATAACTGGATGAATAGCGCTTCCAAAGCGCCCATGTGCTGCTATGAGTTCATCCGCATTGCCGGTTTGCTTTCCAACTGAAAAATTATTGCGAAAATCACCCATATCATGAACCGCATTTAAAGCGCGTAGATCAGACTTCATGCCATCTGGCAAATCATCAAATGCGGCAGTCATCGAAAGCCAAAGCGTATCGCCACCCACAGGCGGTATAATCCTTGAGTAAAGAATAGACGTAAAGGGTGGGTTTGGTTTAAAGGTCACATCTGTATGCCACCCATCTGTATCTGGCGGGTTATCTGGCCCATTTGCCAACACAACAATATTTTCGTGGCCTTCAACATTTGGGTAAATTGGATGTGGTGGCTCAGGTTCACCGAAGGATTGCGCGAGCTTAACATGGTCTTCTGGTTTTAATTCTTGATCTCGAAGGAATATCACCTGATGTTCCATCAAGATGGCATAGAGCTTGTCATATTCTGTATCAGAAAGTGGTTTTGATAAATCAATGCCTGCAACCTCGGCACCAATTTTTGCAGTAAGTTGTGTGACTTTTGCCTGACTTGCCATCTTACCTCTCCTAATTACGCCAAAATCTGTCAGTAAAACCAATTTCTGTCAAAGAAAATTTGATTAAGCTTTATTTGACTTTTTACCGCTCTAATTTGATCGTAAGCAAAATTGATTCTTTAGGGTCTGCCATGAAAAAATTCGCCAGTTCGATCAGTGCTATATTAGCAGGAGCGGTTCTTTTTACTGATGTAAGCTATGCTGAAACACCCGCTAAGAGGCTCTTTGGCGGGAAAGCATTGCCCGCTCAATTACAGCCTGCAGCGCATGGATTTTATACAAAAGGCTGCCTTGCTGGTGGTGTTGCTATTCCGGTAGATGGTCCTCATTGGCAGGCTATGCGCCTATCGCGCAATCGCCGTTGGGGCCATCCTAATCTCATTAAAACGATTGAAGATCTTTCATACAAGGCAAAGGCAGATGGCTGGAATGGTTTGATGGTTGGAGACATATCACAGCCGCGTGGTGGTCCTATGTTAACCGGTCATCGCTCCCATCAAATGGGGTTGGATGCTGATATTTGGTTTAATCCCATGCCGACCAAGCGCCTTAGCTATAAGGAACGTGAGAATCTAAGTGCTGTTTCTGTATTGAAAAAAGGCAGTGTTTACGTTGATCAAAACCGTTGGACGCGTGCGCATACAATGGTGCTTTATCATGCAGCTAACTTTAAAACCGTAGAGCGCGTATTGGTGCACCCGGGCGTAAAGAAACAGCTATGCGACACGGTACGCGGTGATCGAAAATGGCTGAGTAAAATTCGCCCGACATGGGGCCACCATTACCACTTCCATGTACGTATGGGCTGCCCGGCGGGTTCACCCAATTGCAAAACACAAAATGCAACACCAAACAAAACAGGTTGTAATGATGGCTCACTTGATTGGTGGTTCAATGTAGAATTTGCGCCAAAGAAAAAAGTGAAGAAGCCAAAAAAGCCCGCGAAGAAAAAGGTGCGCAGAGAGTTAGCGCTTTCAAATCTTCCGCAAGCGTGTCGTGTAGTTTTGTCTGCTCCAGCACCTAGTTTAGAGGCCGCCACACACAGGCCACGTGAATTAGCATTTGCAGCACCGGAAATTCAATTGCCAACCTATTCAGCCGCTTCTGTTTTAAATAGCCGCCCAATTGAATCCAAAAGTGCGAAAAAAGTAACATCTGTTACAGGATTTGCAGACCTGCCAACAAGCGGGGTGCCTATCCCGACACCTCGCGCGCGATAAATATTACAGAGTGTAACCGAAATTTGATCACAATTTCGAAATATTAGTCAAATAGCTTGATCTGATATATAAAACTCTAAATATTTATTAAGGATTTAGTAAGAGTATGGGCGCTTGCCTAATGTTCAATGTTCAGGAAAATATCTTGCGTAAACTCAAATCACTCTTTGCAGCTCTTTTAATAGCTGGTTGTACTGGAACACCGGGGACTGTCCTTGATGTTAGCCTAGCTGTACAAAATCCAAAATTCGGTGATGCGGATCCGGTGGATTGGCCAACACATAAACCTTGGCAATATCCGGTTCATGGCATTGATGTTTCTAAATATCAAGGCGAGATTGACTGGCGCACAACAAAGCGTGGGGGCGTGGCCTTTGCCTTTATCAAGGCGACTGAAGGTGGCGATCACCTTGATGAAAAATTCTCACAAAACTGGCATGCGAGTGGCCAATCTGGGATGCCGCGCGGCGCATATCATTTTTATTATTTCTGCCGGACAGGCTTAGAGCAGGCACAGTGGTTTATTCGCAATGTGCCGAAAGATCCTAAAGCGCTGCCGCCTGTATTGGACATGGAGTGGAACCACGGTTCAAAGACCTGTAAGGCAAACCCGGGGCCCAATAAGGTCCGTTCTGAAATGCGTGCATTTCTGACAACGCTAGAACGCCATTACGGCAAACGCCCGCTGATTTATACAACGGTTGATTTCTACAAGGACAATCAGCTTTCAAGCTTCAAAGGGTATGAATTATGGCTACGATCAGTTGCGGGTCACCCTTCTGAGGTTTATCCAAACCAGCGGTGGTCATTTTGGCAATATACTGGCACTGGCCGCATTCCCGGGATTAAAGGGGATACGGATATCAATGTTTTTGCCGGAAATCCTGCCTCTTGGCGTAAGTGGGTTGACGCGCGTACTGAATAAAGTTCGATAGGTCCAGTTTCTAAATAATCGTCTCC
Organism: uncultured Rhizobiaceae bacterium; assembly: GCA_964645215.1. Taxonomy (GTDB): domain Bacteria; phylum Pseudomonadota; class Alphaproteobacteria; order Rhizobiales; family Rhizobiaceae; genus JAALLB01. The sequence continues at coordinate 34,110 of CAZXZQ010000002.1, forward strand.
AGATCAAGGATTCGTAAGAATAGGGCTGGTTTTTTCATAAAAGATTGAAATATGCTCTCCTCCAGACCTTTCATATGGTGGGAGTAGAGCCATGAACGAAATAATAAACCCAAATGACATAAGCCATGTTGTTGCGGCTGATAGAGCGCATATATGGCATCACATGACAAACCATTCGAAATTCACCGATGAAGTTGACCCACTTATCATTGTTGAAGGTAGGGGCATGCGTGTTTGGAACCAGGCTGGCCGCGAACATCTTGACGCGGTATCTGGTGGGGTTTGGACCGTAAATGTTGGCTATGGCCGTGAATCAATTGCAGATGCCGTGCGTGATCAGCTTGTAAAGATGAACTATTTTGCTGGCTCAATGGGTTCAATTCCAGGTGCATTATTTGCAGAGCGTTTGATTGAAAAAATGCCAGGCATGAGCCGCGTTTATTATTCAAATTCTGGTTCGGAAGCGAATGAGAAATGCTTTAAAATGGTTCGCCAAATTGCGCATAATAAATATGGCGGCGAGAAGCATAAAATCTTGTACCGCCAGCGCGACTACCACGGCACAACAATTGCAACATTGTCTGCTGGTGGCCAAGACGAGCGTAACGCGCAATACGGCCCATTTACTCCAGGCTTTATTGAAGTGCCGCATTGTCTTGAATATCGCTCGCAATGGGGTGAGGTAGATGATTATGGTATTCGTGCTGCAAATGCGATTGAAGAAGTAATCTTGCGCGAAGGCCCAGAAACGGTTGGCGCACTATGTCTTGAACCGGTTACTGCTGGTGGTGGGGTGATTACTCCACCCGAAGGATATTGGGAACGTGTTCAGGAAATCTGTAAGAAATATGACGTTCTGCTTCACATCGATGAAGTAGTTTGTGGTATGGGCCGCACTGGCACATGGTTTGGCTACCAACATTACGGCATTGAGCCGGACATGGTAACGATGGCCAAGGGTGTTGCATCTGGTTATGCCGCGATTTCATGTACGGTGACAACAGAAGCGGTTTACGAATTGCTGAAGCCTGAAATGGCGGACACAATGGGCTATTTCCGTGACATCTCAACCTTTGGTGGTTGTACGGCTGGCCCTGCAGCAGCACTTGAAAACATGCGCATTTTGGAAGATGAAAACCTTCTCGAAAACACCATTCAGATGGGTGAGTATTTCCTTGAAAAGCTCGAAGGTCTGAAAGGCAAGCACCCGCTGATTGGTGATGTACGTGGTAAAGGCCTTTTCTGCGGTGCAGAGCTCGTGAACGATCGCGATAGTCGCGAACCTGCAAGTGAGCAGATGACACAGGCAGTTGTGGCAGACTGTTTCAAGGAAAGTGCGGTCGTGATTGGTGCTACCAACCGTTCATTGAAAGGCTTCAATAACACGCTTTGCTTCTCACCTGCATTGATTGCAACAAAGTCTGACATTGATGAGATTATTGATGCTGTTGACGGTGCGATTACACGCGTCACTGCGTAAGTAAATTATAGTTTAGAACTAACGGCCGCTTATTTCGAGTGGCCGTTTTTTATTTGCGTGAGACAAATATCACCCTGCTTTGGCTATAAAATATCCTTTGCCAAACATATTTCCTGTTCCAACCAATCTCAGGGTGTATTTACCGGAGAAGTTTTTCTTCGCAAGATCAACACGGTCTATGTCCATGTCAAAGGTTGCAATCACATTGCCGATGGCCAGCCAATTACAATAAAACCCTTTGAACTTAAGTTTCTTTGTGACAGATTCATATTGACCATTTGCGTCTTTGCATTTTGGTGCGATACCGTTCACTTCAGTTTGAAATTTTGTCACGAGTTTAACATTATTCTTACTTGCTGATCGACTGGTAATGCGCAGGCTTGTAACTTCTAAGCCTAACGGTAAAAACGCTCCGCCAAGCCCAACAGCTTTTAATCCTTTTGAGCCCTTGCATTGTCGAGTAGATTTATCTGCATCACAAAATTTGAAATTTCGCGGCGCTTGCGAACCGGCAAGGAGCTTAATTAATTCGTTTGGTTGTTGTGCAGAAACTGTATGATTTTGTGGGGACATAATGCCTGCCACGGCAAGACAAGCTATATAGAATGCTTTATGTGAGTTTCTCATTATTTTGTACTTTCATCGTATTTTTTGAAGTTCGGCAGCGGTGACCAAGCCGTTGCCATTTTTATCCGCATCACTGAAAGCAATGCGAAAACCTACAAAGCCGAATTGAACGGCACGAGCAGCATTGGTATTTCCAAGCTTTGCCATCTGTCGAATAAAGGTCTCAAACTCAGACCGGGTTAATGCATTATCTGAGTTTTTGTCTGCTTTTATAAAGGCGGCCTTTGCCTGTTTATTGCTCACAGCATGGGCTGGGATAGCGGTGATTAAAGACACTACAACAAGTGTAAAAATAGATTTCGCAAGCATGATGATATCTTTCTTTATAGAGTGGTTCTTGATGAGTTCGTTTGCGATAGCTTCTCGCGTTGAAGCCAAGTTGCCCGCAATGTGATTACATGCAGAACAATCCCAAACGGCGGTCCGAGAAATAAAGGAATGAGGTTGAGTGGAAAATCGACTAACCGCTCAGCGCCATATATACCGGCTGAAATTGGTGCAAGAATTAGGTCGCCAATACCGATAAATGTCCAAATTAAAACTGCCGTAAAAGCCCAAGGAGATCGTGTATAAACCATGACAGCGACTAAGGGAGCTAAGACACCCGTCAGGATATCTCCCCAACCGGCATTAAAGGCAAATCCATAGCTGAGGATATCATGCTGGTAATATGAGTGTAGAAAAATGGCGCCTGCAACGCGGTATGTGCCTAGGAGTATAAGCAGGTGCAGTGAGATATTTTCCAGAATTCTGCTTGCGCTGTCTTTAAAGATAATCAGCATTGTCAAAAACAATGGGATTGCCAGCATGGGTATAAATTTTGTGAAGTTGAGGCCGATAGATAGTGCATAAGCAATTGCAATTATTGGCCATAGGATAAGTGCAAAACCTATTCTGCTTGCGGATCGTTTTTCATTATCTGAAAGTGTGTGAGCAGCTGAAGTTAGCAATTGACTAAAGATAAATAGTACAGTCAACCCGGCGCCAAATACAATCAGCCAGATTAGGGGGTATTGTGTAATAGATAACATAATATATTCCTTTTATATGTATATACATCTAAATTAATTGAGTGATTAGATTTCTCTTTTTGTTTCAATTTTTCGATTAGTGTGAGAGCTGTCCGAGAACCCGCTTCATTGTATCCCATTCTTTGGAATTCATCATGTCGAGGCTCTTGTCATGCTCCTTTTGCCAATAGGTTTTAGCTTCAGCAAACAAAGCTTCTCCTGCATCTGTTATGCAAGCCATACGTTGTCTTTTGTCTTTAGGGCTCTGTACTACCTTTAATAATTGACGCTTTTCTAGCGGTTTTAGAAGGCGTGATAATGTGGTTTGCTCAAACCCTAATATTTCTGCCATCAAACCATGCGTAATGCCTTCACGTCCGCTGAGTGATTGCAAAATTGTATACTGGCTTGAAGTAAGATTTACGGGGCGTAAAGCTTCTTCATATCGGCGGGATATCAGCCTAGAAGCGCGGCGCATATTTTGCACAACGCATTCAAATTCCCATTGAGGTTTCTGTTTTTTATCCAAGTCGTGCTTCTTATAAAAATATGTCTTACCTCCTAATATATGCATATACATATATTATTGTCAACCTAGGAACTTAAAACAGCATCAAACGCCAAATAACGATAATGAAATACGGATGTTTAGGAGATTATATCTCACAATAAAAACCGGACGCACTTAATACAAGAGCGGCAAGCTCGAAGGCAATTTGTTCAAGCGGAAGTGATGTATCAAAGCAAAATACGAATGTGCCAGAAAATGCAAAATCTGCTTAAAATACTAAGATGCAGCTTTTTTATTTGATTCAGATTGCCAAAAATTAATTTTCTCAATCAGCATATGTGGTGAAACAGGTTTAGACAAATAATCATTCATGCCAACATCAAGACATGCCTCCATGTCACCTTTCAAGGCATGCGCTGTAACACCAATGATTGGAGTTTGTTCCCAATTCTTCATGGCTTCATGCTCGCGAATTGCTATGGTTGCTTCTTTGCCATTCATTTCAGGCATGGAGACGTCCATAAGTATCAGTTGAGGTCTTTCTGATTTATAGGTCTCAAGTGCCACTTTTCCATTTTCAGCAATTTTGAAATTAACATTTAAACTTTCAAGAATTTGCTGAAATACAATTTGGTTTACTTCATTATCTTCAGCAACCAAGATGTCTAATGGCTGAGTTTGTTCTTCAATAGTACCCAAATTTTTAGTGGGTTCATGCGCAGGTTGTATTTGCTGTAAGGCGTGAATTTTTGACTTCACATCCTTTAAGTCAACTTGGTAGCTTGTAATAACACCCACGATCGTATCAAGCAGCAAGGATGAAGGCGTAGGCTTTGTTAAATTGGCATTGGCACCTAGTTGGGTAAGCTCTTTGTTTATTTTGATGCTATCAACAGACGTCAGCATGATGACCGGAACACTGCCAAGTGATTTATGTTCGCGGATCTTCTTAAGAGCCTCTAGGCCGCTCATTTCAGGCATATGATAATCAAGAATGATCATATCAAGATTGATATTATTATCGCCAAGAGCATCCAAAACTTGAAGTCCTTCAGCGCCGCTGCTTGCTGCCGCACTGTCAAACCCCCAAGAAGCCATTTGTTCTGAAAGGATAGCGCGGTTTACATCATTATCGTCAATGATAAGAACCCTAGAGCCTGAAATATCTGCTGGTATCACCTTCGCTTGAGTTGCTTGCTCATGAACAGGTAATTGAATTGTGAACCAGAAAGTTGATCCTTTTCCAGGCTCACTCTCAACGCCTATTTTACCATCCATTAAATTAACAAGTGAGGATGAAATTGATAAACCAAGCCCAGTGCCGTCATGTTTGCGTGTAGCAGATGTATCGACCTGGCTAAACTTTTGGAATATTTTTTCACACTGCTCTTTGGGTATCCCAATGCCTGTATCTTCTACAGAAACTTTCAAATCTATAAATTTGCCATCGGCCTCGTTCGAGCTTACTTTACTAACATTGACATATACATGTCCTTGTTCAGTGAACTTAACTGCATTCCCGAGTAGGTTAGTTACTATTTGACGAATACGGCCGACATCTCCCACCATCATTTTAGGAAGCGCTGGATCAACCCTAACGATCATTTCAAGGTCTTTTTCAGCTACCTTAGTAGAGACTAGCGTTGCAACGTCACTAATTGCACTCTCAAAATCAAAAGGTGCTGGATCAAGTTCCATTTGACCTGCATCAATTTTTGAGAAATCAAGTATGTCATTGATAATGGTCAGCAGGGACGTTCCTGATTTCAAAATGACATTGGCGAACATTTTTTGTTTTACATCTAAGTCTGTGGAGACAAGAAGCTCCGCCATACCCATAACGCCATTCATTGGTGTGCGAATTTCATGGCTCATATTAGCAAGGAACTCACTCTTTGCGTGTTCAGCAGCCTCAGCAGCTTTACGTTTTTCAATAAGCTCTTGCTCGCGTTCTTTTAGAATGAGATTTTTTTGCTCAGTTTGTTCAATTGCTTCTTCGATTTGTTTTGCTTGCTTAAGAATGGATTTCCGCAATGCCCAGGTTGTTAAGACAATAATAATGAGGAAACAAACTAATGCGGTTACAACTGAATAATAAATTCTATTTAATTGGTCTAATTCAGCCTTCATCCAAGCATTAAAGTTTTTACTCTTTCCGCGCCAATAGTTAGAAATCGCTTTATCAAAATTGTTCTCATTCTGTACGAATTTTTGAAATACCTCATTCGGAGGCACTTGATTCTTTAAAATGAACTTTGTCATTTTTACCGCAGAGCCTTGGAAACTACCATTTTGCTTGCGGACTGTTGAACCCAGCTCAGTGATTTTATTTACAATCTCCGGGCTACTTTCACTAATCTCTGATCGAGTGCTGCGCGATACATAATCTGAAACTGATTTAAACTGACCAGCCGTTACCAGAAATGCCATCGTATCTGCTGGCACGAGCTTTTCTTTATTTTGTAGCCGTTCTCCAAGCTGTCTAAATGTCTCTAATTTGTATGAAAGGTCAGGTATGCGATCAAACGCAATAACAGCATGTTCTGGGCTTATATCGGAAAGTACATTTGTTAAGCCAGAAGTCTGACTGAGCCTTAAAATTAGCCGATGCCCAATGAAAAGCCGTTTTTTAGAACTCAAAGCCTCATCATGATACTCTGTCCATTGTTTTGCAATCATCTCACGCATTGTAGCGTCTACGGATACGTTATTAAGATAATTCTCTAGAATTACCTTTGAGCGCACCGGGTTTTGATTGGATATAGAATTTATCTTTTCATTAGTATCCCAAACTGTTTCAATAATTTTGAGGCCTGAGATACCAAGCTGAATACGAGTAATTTGATTGCTAATTGAATGCTGACCAACATATAGCAAGCCAATCATTGGTACCAAAAGTACAACGATTAAAAATGTAAGCTTTTTGTTGATCGAAGAACTAAACATTTCACCCTGAACTAAAAAGCACTAGTGTCCACTAAATTTGTGTAAAATTAGTGAACATTTTCTCGCAAGATAATTATTTTTATAACTCACTGAATTTTAATATCTATTATGTCTTGATAGCTTCTTGTTTGACCGAATATTCAGGATAATGTCTTTGAAACTGCTTTATTCCAGCCCGCACGTTTGTTTTGGCGCACTGTTTTTCTCATTCTTGGCTTAAAGCGTTTATCCAGCGCCCAGCTTTTTACAAAGCTCTTTTGGGTGCCCCACAATCCGCATCGAGAGGCAGCCAACCACGCAGCACCCAATGCCGTTGTTTCCAATATGGTTGGGCGATCTACAGGCGCATTTATAATATTGGCAAGCTGCTGCATGGTCCAGTTTGAGGCGGTCATCCCGCCGTCAACCCGCAAAACTGTTTTGCTTGCATTCGCATTCTTCCAGTCTTTTTGCATGGCAGTTATAAGGTCATCTGTCTGATAACACACAGATTCTAGCGTTGCTTTGGTGATCTCGTTCTGCCCTGTGCCGCGCGTCATGCCAAAGAGCGCCGCCTTTGCATCTGCATCCCAATAAGGCGCACCTAATCCTGTAAAGGCTGGCACTAAGTAAATATTCTGATCCGGGTCAGCTTCTTCTGCCATTTTGTCGCTTTCAGAAGCATTTTTCATAAATTTCAATTGGTCTCTCAACCATTGAACACTGGCGCCTGCCATAAAGATTGAACCTTCAAGCGCATAGGTAATTTTGCCTTCAAAGCGGTAGGCAATGGTAGTTAGTAGACGGTTTTTTGAGGCAACCATATCCGCGCCTGTATTCAGAAGAGCGAAGCAGCCTGTTCCATATGTAGATTTCACCATGCCCGGTTCAAAACATGCATTACCAATTGCGGCAGCTTGCTGGTCGCCCGCAACGCCAAGGATTGGGATTTCTGCGCCTAGAATGGATTTTTTTGTAAGGCCAAAATCATCTGCGCAGTCAAGAACCTCTGGCAGAATGACTGATGGAATGTGAAGAAGTTCTAGAAGTTGTTTATCCCACTTTTGCGTCTTAATATTAAACATCAATGTGCGTGAGGCATTAGTTGCATCGGTTACATGAG
>CAZXZQ010000003.1:0-29739 GCA_964645215.1 uncultured Rhizobiaceae bacterium
GGAAGTGATTGAAGCATCAAAACAGCGCCCTGTCTTGGTAGATTTTTGGGCGCCATGGTGCGGGCCTTGTACACAATTGGCACCAACACTTGAAAAAGCAATTGCCGCAACAAATGGCAAAGTAGCGCTTGTGAAGATGGATATTGACAAACATCCTGAAATACCTGGCCAACTGGGTGTTCAGTCCATTCCAGCAGTTTTTGCATTTGTTGATGGGAAACCTGTAGATGCATTTATGGGTGTAAAATCAGAGGGTGAAATCCGCGAATTCATTGCAAAAGTTGCAGGCCCAACAGATATATCAGTCCAGATAGATGAAATGCTCGAAGAAGCTGCAAAACTTGTTGAACAAGGCGCAATTGCCCATGCAGGTGATATTTATGGCCAGATTTTAAGCACCGACCCTGAAAATTTGAAGGCCATTGCTGGCGTTGGAAAACTTTATCTCAAAGAAGAAAATCTTGATGGTGTTAGAGGTGTTTTATCAAATCTAGATGAGAAGCAATTAGAAGATGTTGACATTGCATCCTTATGTTCTGCGCTTGAATTAGCTGAGCAAGCCGAAAAATTAGGAGATACATCGCAATTTGAAGCAAGCTTAGAGAAAAACCCTGACGATCATCAAGCTCGAATAGATTTAGCAATCGCACTTAACGCTAGAAATCAACGTGAAGCAGCCGCAGATGAATTACTCACCATTATCAAAAAAGCACCCGGATGGAGCGATGACGCAGCAAAATCTCAGCTTTTGCAGTTTTTTGAAGCTTGGGGCATGAGTGACGAGGCAACCGTTGCTGCACGGCGCAAGCTTTCTTCCGTATTATTTTCCTGATCACAACTATGCTACTTACTACTTGAGAAATCTTTTAGGAGTCACACTTATTAAATTTAACAGGCTGAACAAAGCATCTATCTTCGTCAGCAAGTCAATTTTAAACCGGAAGAAAGCATGCAAGCAGGGAATGTATCTTATACCAAAGCTGATGATATCTCAGATATTATTCCAGTGTTTCCATTAACCGGCGCGCTGCTACTGCCAAGCGCTCAGATGCCGTTGAATATTTTTGAGCCGCGATATTTGGAAATGATTGATGATGCGCTGCGCGGCGAACAACTGATTGGTATTGTTCAACCCTGCCTCACGTCACCCAAATCACAAGCTAAACCTCCCAAATTAAGCAAAATTGGGTGCTTAGGCCGCATTGTTGCATTTCAAGAAACCGGCGATGGACGTTACACGATCAATCTTGCTGGCATTTGCCGCTACACGATAGAAGAAGAACTTGCTGCAAATACTGAATATCGCCAATGTAGAATTAAGTGCTTTCAAAATGATCTTGATGAGGCTGACGAGAATAGCGACGACATTGACCGTCAGGCTTTGCTCTCAGCCTTTAAAAATTATCTGGATGTAAATAGCATGGATGCCGATTGGGACTCTATCGCCAATACTGACACACATACATTGTTAACTGCACTATGTATGATGAGCCCATTTAACCCAGCCGAAAAACAGGCATTGCTGGAAGCTGAAAATCTCAAAGTACGATGTGAAACACTTATTGCTATTTCTCAGATAAATATTGCCAGACAAAAAGATGACAATTTAAACACGTTGCAATAGTCTTGTAAGATAATCACGCATCACTGGTACAAAATGTCTACGGTTAAACCTGATCCTAAATTGCTTGAATTACTTGTCTGCCCTCTGACCAGATCAAGCCTTGAGTACGATGATAAGAATGAAGAACTCATTTCAAAGGCAGCAAAACTTGCTTACCCCATTCGGGATGGTATTCCCGTTATGATTGCAAGCGAAGCGCGTGAATTGGCAGATTAGGCTCAGGACCTAAATTACGTCACCTTTTAGCAAGCGCGGAGCAGAACTGTTTTCGCCAGATGCTTGATTGATAAAAAATTTCTTCGCAAAAGGCATGCGTTCAACCAAACCAAGACCAAGATCACGAACCCCGCGTAAAATATGATTATCATTTGAGAACAGCCGGTTCATGATATCTGTCACTACCCCCATTTGAACCGTATCAAATCGCCGCCACATCTGATAGCGCTCCAACACATCCAAAGTGCCAATATCTTGGCCCAAGCGGTCTGCTTCAACAATGGTTTCAGCCAAAGCTGCTGCATCCTTAAAACCAAGGTTAAGTCCCTGTCCCGCAATCGGGTGAATGCCATGTGCTGCATCACCCGCAAGGACAAAACGTGAATGCACAAATTCGCGCGCTAAACGTAAACCCAACGGAAAAGCCTGCACTTTGCTTGCGACTGAAATCTCGCCAAGTTTATGACCAAAACGTTGTTCAAGTTCCATCTCAAACACCATTTCATCTTGCGCGAGTAATCGATCCGCATCACGTGAACTTTCTGTCCAAACAAGGGATGAGCGATTGCCTTTTAATGGCAAAATTGCAAATGGCCCGGCAGGCAAAAAGTGTTCTTCTGCGCGGCCTTCATGTGGGCGTTCATGTTCAACCGTACACACAATGCCTTTTTGATCATATGGCCAATGCACTGTTTGAATGCCTGCAATGTCGCGCAGTTTCGACCGTACACCATCGCATGCAACAAGCAGTCTGGTTTTAACCTCATTGCCTGAAGCAAACGTAACCTTATTAAAAGCCGTTTCAGTTTCAAACGTTTCAACGCTGTCTTCTACAATACGGATAACCCCATCTTTGTCAGCTTTTTTGCGCAGGGCTTTCACAAGCTCACGGTTTTCAACCATATGCGCAAAAGGTGCGTCGTCTTGATTGTCATTGGCAAAGGTTAGAAAGACCGGGCGCGTAACATCTGTAACTTTACTATCGGTTACAATCATTTCATTGATGGGTTGCGCTGTTTTCACAAGCCCTTTCCAAAGGCCAAGCGCGTCAAGCATTCTGGATGCATCCGCCGCGATAGCAGAAGCACGTTCATCTTTTTCAATCCATACATCTTTTGCAGGATCAACAACACTGACATTAAAATGCGGTGCAGCATCCTTAATTGCAACAGCACATAAAAGACCAACATAGCCGCCGCCAGCAACTAGGACATCTATTAATTCTGAAGTTTTCTGCATTGAGCCGCGTGCCTTCATAATTTCCTTGTGTCATTCTTATCATATATTTGCATGCGGTGACAAAACTTCCAGCGCCATGTTGTCTCATGCTGCGAGAATGGTTATTTTGGATTCTGGTACATAAGGAATAGATATGTCAAAAGCGGTTGAAACACTCATCGATATTTTGGACCTAGAGCGAATAGAGCAAAATCTATATCGTGGTGAAAGCCCTGATGTTGGCTGGCAACGTGTATTTGGCGGACAGGTGATTGGCCAAGCATTAGTGGCCGCACAAAATACCGTCGAAGAAGGTCGTGTGGTCCATTCATTGCATGGGTATTTTATGCGCCCAGGCGATCCAAGCGTGCCAATTGTGTATGATGTTGATCGCATACGAGATGGACGAAGCTTCACAACAAGGCGGGTTGTGGCAATCCAACATGGAAAGGCAATTTTTTCCATGTCAGCTTCTTTCCAAATCATAGAAGAAGGGCTTGAGCATTATCTTGAAATGCCAGACATCGCTCAGCCTGAAGATTTGCCAAGTGAAAAACAACTTGCAGACCAATTTATTGATCATGCTCCTGAAGGGGTTCGTAAATACTGGCAGCGCGAGCGCCCAATTGAATTACGACCTATTAATCTTGAACATTATATTTCGGATAAAAAGTTAGAGCCAAAACAAAACATCTGGTTCCGTGCAACAGGCAAGCTGCCGGATGTTGCAACACTTCAGCAAGCAGTTTTGGCTTACGCTTCTGATATGACATTATTAGATACTTCTCTTTTTGCGCATGGGCGGGCAGTTTTTGATTCTAAATTGCAGGTTGCCAGTCTTGATCATGCTATGTGGTTTCACAGACCTATGAACATGGAAGAATGGCATTTATATAGCCAAGATAGCCCAAATAGTTCCGGTGCAAGAGGTTTTACACGAGGCAGCATATATTCCAGAGATGGAAGATTAATAGCATCAGTTGCCCAAGAAGGCCTTATTCGTGAACGCGATGGTGATTTCAAAAACACCAAGGTGGCAGGCGGCTAAAAATTCAAGCAAATGCAGAATTTCTGTAGGTGCTTAATAGCCAATTAACCTTAAGTCTTTAAGCTTTATTCAATATTACGAGCACTTTGCTGTCTTTATGAGTGCTTTGAATTTGGAGTAAAGCATGCAAATTTCAGACATTGATCCAAGACATTCACCTTCAACCATCAAAGAAGGGCTGGGAAGTCAGTTTTCATTTCTTACAGGTTTAGCCATTTTAGGCGGTGTAACGCTTGCTTTTATTGCGCTTGCAACCTGGTCTGTCACAGATCCAAGCCTATCTTACGCAAAAGACGAAGAAGTCAACAATTTTCTGGGATATTCCGGCGCTGTTTTTGCTGATTTTGCCATGCAATTTCTCGGGCTTGCATCTGCTCTAGCACTTATTCCACCTGCAATTTGGGGCTGGTCAAAATTACTCCAGAGAAACATTACTGCTGCTCGCAAGCGACTGGCACTATGGCCATTGGCTGTATTATGCAGTGCTGCAGTTCTTTCGAGCTTAAGCATTCCTGCTAATTGGCCTTTGCCAGTTGGTATGGGTGGCGTTGGCGGCGATATGATTTTGAGCATGCCTGCAACACTGGCAGGTGGTGTTTTAGAAGGAACATTCGCTGTCATAATAGGCGTAATTTTCTCAGTTATTTCCATCGTACTGCTCTTGGCTTCTGCCGAACTAATTTTTTGGCAGGATGAAGACCTTGCAATCACTGAAGCAATTGATTTTGATGCTGAAGCTGAATTCATGGACGAAGAAAATGATGAACCAAACTGGATGTTAGGCGCAGCGGCACATTATTATTATGTTGCGAAAATGCGCTTCACCAATGGATCAAAATCCGGCGCATCAGGCATTAGCGGCTTTATTAATGGCCTAAAAGCAAGATTTAACCAGACTGATGACGGGCTTGATGATTTTGCACACCCACAGCAAGCAAGCCAATATTCTGACGAATTATATGATGCACATGATGTAGGACAAAACCCTGAATACGGTGAAAATGTTTATCAAGACGCCCAGCCGCAAGAAGAATGGGCTGAGCAACCAATCGCACCTGCACCAATGGCTGCTACGCCAGTTGAACAAACACGCGTACAAACCATGGCACCGCCACCAAAACAATCAAAACGCATTGAACGCGAAGCACAACCTTCGCTGATCAAAACAGCAGATTTTGAACTTCCATCGCTTCATTTCTTACAAAATGTGCCTGAACGGTCATCAGATATGATCCTTTCTAAAGATGCACTTGAGCAAAATGCTCGTATGCTTGAAGGTGTATTAGAAGATTTTGGTGTTAAAGGTGAAATCCTCAATGTACGCCCAGGCCCGGTTGTAACCCTTTACGAACTTGAACCGGCACCAGGTATAAAATCTTCACGTGTTATTGGTCTTGCTGATGACATTGCACGATCAATGTCTGCCGTCTCAGCACGTGTTGCTGTTGTACCAGGTAAAAATGCGATTGGTATTGAACTACCAAATACCAACCGTGAAACCGTTTATTTGAGAGAAATTCTTGCAAGCCAAACCTATGAAGGCGCAAAAGCAAAACTGCCGCTTATTCTTGGTAAGACAATTGGTGGCGAAGCTACCATCGCTGACCTTGCAAAAATGCCTCACTTGCTAGTTGCTGGTACAACAGGCTCGGGTAAGTCCGTTGCCATTAACACAATAATCTTGTCGCTTCTTTATCGCTTTACGCCGGAGCAAGTAAAACTAATTATGATCGATCCAAAAATGTTGGAACTGTCGATCTATGATGGGATTCCGCATCTTCTTACACCTGTGGTTACGGATCCGAAAAAAGCAGTTGTTGCTCTAAAATGGAGCGTTCGTGAAATGGAAGAACGCTATAAGAAAATGTCAAAAATTGGTGTGCGAAATATTGATGGATACAATGCACGCGCGAAAGAAGCTCAAAAATCTGGCGAAACCTTCTCTCGTACAATCCAGACCGGCTACGACCGCGACACGGGCGAAGCTATTTATGAAACAGAAGAGATCTCGATAGAGCCAATGCCATATATCGTCGTTATTATTGACGAGATGGCAGACCTCATGATGGTTGCCGGCAAGGACATTGAAGGTACAGTTCAACGTCTTGCGCAAATGGCGCGTGCAGCTGGCATCCACGTAATCATGGCAACGCAGCGGCCTTCAACAGATGTTATTACAGGCACAATCAAGGCCAATTTTCCAACACGGATATCTTTCCAGGTTACCTCGAAAATTGACTCACGCGTCATGTTGGGTGAAAGCGGCGCTGAACAACTACTTGGCATGGGTGACATGCTGTACATGGCAGGCGGCGGACGAATCCAACGTGTGCATGGTCCATTTGTTGACGATGGTGAAGTTGATCAAGTTGTAACGCATCTGAAAGCGCAAGGCGTGCCACAATATCTTGATTCGGTTACCGAAGAACAGGACGAAGGCGAAGGCCAAGCATCTGGAGATGCAGGTGCATTATCTGAATCAAACGACATCTACGACCAAGCTGTAGCAATTGTGCTTAGAGACCGAAAAGTATCTACCAGCTATATCCAGCGCAGATTATCCATCGGGTATAACCGTGCTGCATCCTTGATCGAGCGCATGGAGCAAGAAGGTTTAATCAGCGCGGCAAACCACGCTGGTAAAAGAGAAATACTTGTACCTGATGAAAACGAAACCATATAAATGCCATATAGTGTCACCATATAAATAGTAGATACAAAAGTGGTAATGGAGCAAAAAATGAAAAAATATATCAATGGTATATTTTCAGCGATGCTAATTTGCAGTGTAGCGATGCCCATCGCAGCAGCAGCGAATGATAAGAAACAAGCAATAAACGCAATTAGCAATCATTTTAAAACTGTTCCAACCATGACCGGTGAATTCATTCAGTTTGGCCCTAATGGTGAGCAAACTGGTGGCACGTTCTATATTAATCGCCCTGGCAAAATGCGTCTTGATTATGAAAAGCCATCCCCGCTCAAACTCATTTCAAATGGCAAAACGCTTGCTGTTAGCAATAGCAAGCTTAAAACATCGAATTATTATCCGCTAAAAAAGACACCTTTAAGCCTACTTCTAAGCAATCGATTGAAGTTAAATGACAAAGCTATCCGCAGCGTAGAAGCAAATGAGGATATTACAACGATCGTTTTAGGGGATAAGAAAATCTTTGGAGATTCAGAAATCACATTGCTTTTTGACCCTGAAAATCAGGATTTGCGTCAATGGACAATTAAAGATCCGCAAGGCAAAGAAACATCAGTTATGCTGTTCAACGTTCAGAAGAACATAAAAATTTCTAGAACCAAATTTGCGATTGATAAATCTAAAATCCATAGTAGAGGTTCCCAGAAATAGTTTGGATAAAATAATCTAAACTGTTTTTGCAATCTCCAATTTCCTGTAGGCTTAAATTTTTAAACCTTAGGAAATCCGCATGACATTCTCTATAGCAACTTGGAACATTAATTCCGTTCGATTGCGCATTAATATTGTAGAGGATTTTTTAAAAACCCATCAGCCTGATATATTATGCTTACAGGAGATTAAGTGTCAAAATGACCAATTCCCTGCGAAAAATTTTAATAAGCTGGGCTATGAATATCATGGGGTGCATGGTCAAAAAGGCTATCATGGCGTTGCGACCGTTTCCAAAAGACCACTAACCGATATCTACAGCACAGACTATTGTGATATGGGCGATACACGCCACATCTCGACAAGCTTTGAAGCTGGTGGCCGCAAAATGCAGGTTCATAACTTCTATGTGCCTGCTGGCGGTGATGAAGCTGACCCTGATAAAAATCCAAAATTTGATCACAAGCTCAAGTTTTTAAATCAAATGCTTGAATTGAAGTCTGACCATCAAGGCAATGAAAACATCCTTGTGGGCGACCTTAACATTGCGCCTCATGAACAAGATGTTTGGTCTCATAAACAGCTTTTAAAAGTGGTTAGTCATACACCTATAGAAACGGAGTTTCTTGACCGTATTCGTGACGAGGGAAACTGGTCTGACCTCGTACGCGAAAAAATTCCATATGATGAGCGGCTTTATTCATGGTGGAGTTATCGTGCAAGGGATTGGGATGCCGCAGATAAAGGCCGTCGACTTGACCATATTTGGGGAAGTCCATCGCTTAATGACGATCTTAAGACAATAAAAGTTTTAAGAGAGGCGCGAGGCTGGGTTAAGCCTTCAGACCATGTTCCAATAATTGCTGAATTTAACCTTGATTAAGCTTACGCGGCACGTGTTCAATATTATGAACAAGCGTCGTGATAGATTTTTCAATCTTGCTTTTTATGCTTACAGCTAAGTGAGGATATTCAGATAATACCCTCAAAATTACAGACCGAGGAATACTCAGCAAAACTGTATCTTTTTTTGTGATTGCAGTAACACGGCGTCTATTCGGTGTAAGAAGCGAAAGCTCACTTAATAAGCTGCCGGTTTGATATGTGCCTAAACTTTCTTTTTTATCATCTTTTTGACGAATAAGCTCAATTGTGCCGTCCATGATCACATATCCGCCACTTGCAGACTGTCCTTCATGGAAGATCTCAACATCCGCTAAGAAGTTTAGTTTTTTACTGGTAAAGGCAATTAGATTAAGCTGCTCAGAATTAAAATCTGAAAACAGCTCAATCTGTTCTAATATTTTTATTTCATCTTGAAGAGACAAATTAGTTCCTCAGAATCATACCTAGATCACGGAAGCAGTTTATACCCTCCACCCTCAGTTACAAGCAATCTTGCATTTGAAGGATCACGTTCTACTTTTTGACGCAGGCGATAAATATGCGTTTCAAGCGTATGCGTAGTGACGCCAGAATTATATCCCCACACTTGCTCAAGCAGTTCATCACGGCCAATGACCTTTTGCTCTGCTCTATAGAGGTATTTCATAATCGCCGTTTCTTTTTCCGTTAGTCGAACCTTGCTGCCATCTTCCTCAATCAATTGCTTTTGAGAAGGACGGAACGTGTATTGGCCGACTGTAAATACAGCGTCTTCACTTTGTTCATGTGTACGAAGTTGCGCACGAATGCGGGCAAGGAGTACGGCAAAACGGAAAGGCTTGGTTACATAGTCATTTGCGCCTGCTTCAAGACCTAAAATTGTGTCTGAATCAGTATCATGACCGGTTAGCATAAGAACTGGCGCCTTAAAGCCACCCTTTCTTAAAATTTTAACCGCCTCACGCCCATCCATGTCAGGTAAACCAACATCCATAATGAGGAGATCAACATGCTCACTGCGAGCAGTATTTACACCTTTTGTGGCACTATCTTCAGTAATTACAGAAAATTCATCATAAAGAGAAAGTTGTTCAACCAATGCATCTCTTAGATCATCATCATCATCAACAATTAAAATATTTCTAGCGGCCATATTAATCCTCAATAAAATTATTCAAATTTAAAAACCTTGCTTTTACAGTTATGTATATATAACGCAAAATAATAGCCTTTAGTCCTAAAAAACACGTCTATGTGATTTTAACATGAAATTTGTGAACAGAGCCGATTTTTTAAGAGTCATTAAAAAACCTGACAAAAAAACCTTTTCAGGTCTTTTTAGCTATCAAAATAAAACAATACCATGCTCCTTAGGCAGATCGGGAATTGCACCCTTAAAACATGAAGGAGATGGGGTCACGCCATCCGGCCGACTGGAATTACTATATGGGTATTATAGAAAAGACCGGATAACATTACCCGCAACCCAATTTCCATTTTTTGCTATAAATCAAAATGATGGTTGGTGTGATGACCCTAAAAGCCCCGCATATAATAGCCCTGTTAAACTCCCTTTTGATCTTTCCCATGAAAAATTATACCGGAAAGACAACCTCTATGATCTTTGCATCGTGCTAAATTATAATATGACACCAATTACCAAAAATCGTGGAAGTGCCATTTTCTTTCATTTAACAACTGAAAATAAAGGGCCAACAGAAGGCTGCGTAGCAATTGATAAAAACGAAATGTTAAAGCTCATTCCAAATTTAAAATCTGGAATGATGATGAACATCAAACTTTAGCGCGTTTAAGATCTTGAACCAAAGATTGCACTGCCAACACGCACATAACTTGCAGAAAATTCTGTTGCCGTTAAGTAATCCGATGACATGCCCATAGAAAGCTTTTCTACTGTGTTTCTTTCAGCAATTTTTTTAAGCAGCGCAAAATGAGGCCCAGGATTTTCATCGAAGGGGGGAATACACATTAAGCCCTCTATCGTTAATCCAAGATCAGATTGACACCAGCTAATAAATTCATCCGCTTGTTTGGGATCAATGCCTGCTTTTTGTTCCTCTGAGCCTGTATTCACCTGAACAAACAGCTTTAATGACTTTTCCTGCTTTTCCATTTCATTACGAATTGCTTTTGCAATTTTTTCACGGTCTATCGTTTGAATAGCATCAAAAAGTGCGACAGCATCACCTGCCTTGTTACTTTGAAGAGGACCAATAAGATGAAGTTCAATATCTGAGTAAGCATTGCGCAAGTCTGGCCATTTACCCTGTGCTTCTTGCACGCGGTTCTCACCAAAAATTCTGCACCCTGCATCCAATACAGGACGAATAGCATCTCCATCATAGGTCTTTGAAACTGCAATCAGCTCGGACGAGCATTTGTCATGCAATTTTGCATGTTTACTGATTTCCTCAAGGATATTTTGATAATTTTGACCACTCGAAGCTTGCATATGCATAAATCCTGTTTCTTTGGTTGACCGAGTGCTCAAATTCTGTTGAAGCTCACTTCAATCTAATTCATTTTTATTCGAATCAAAAAATCATGACTGACGAACGTTATAACCCGCGCGAATCCGAACCCAAATGGCAAAAAGCATGGGACGATAAAGAATTATTTAAATCTGACACAAGTGCAGATAATTCCAAGCCTAATTATTATGTGCTGGAAATGTTTCCATATCCTTCTGGCCGCATTCACATGGGCCATGTTCGCAACTACGCAATGGGCGATGTGGTAGCGCGCTATAAACGTGCGCGCGGATTTGAAGTGCTTCACCCAATGGGTTGGGATGCATTTGGCATGCCAGCCGAAAATGCAGCCATGCAAAACAATACCCATCCAAAAGGTTGGACCTATGACAATATCGCAGCCATGCGCGCGCAACTTAAGAGCATGGGACTTTCATTGGATTGGTCGCGTGAATTTGCAACCTGTGATGTAGATTATTACGCTCAGCAACAAAGTATGTTTTTGGATTTTCTTGAACATGATCTTGTTTACCGCAAAAATGCCAAGGTAAACTGGGACCCAGTTGATATGACCGTGCTTGCCAATGAGCAAGTAATTGACGGCAAGGGTTGGCGTTCAGGGGCAGATGTTGAACAGCGCGAATTAACGCAGTGGTTCTTTAAAATCACGGATTATGCAGAAGAGCTTCTTGAAGCCATCGATACGCTGGATGATTGGCCTGCGAAGGTTAAACTTATGCAGTCCAACTGGATTGGCAAAAGCCGTGGCCTTCAAATGAAATTTGATCTCACGGAAACCTCATGCGGGTTTGATGGTTTTGAAATTTATACTACGCGACCAGACACATTGGCTGGCGCAAGTTTTATGGCAATTGCCCCTGAACATCCATTGGCAAAGGCCTTAGCTGAAAATGACGAAGCTTTAGCTGAGTTCAGTGTAGAAGTTCGCAAATCTGGTACGTCTGCTGAAGAGCTAGAAACGGCAGATAAGGAAGGTTATGATACCGGCTTGCAGGTAAAACATCCGCTTTATGAAGGTAAGACACTTCCTGTATATGTGGCGAATTTTATTTTAATGGATTACGGCACAGGCGCAATTTTTGGATGCCCTGCACACGACCAACGCGACCACGACTTTGCCACCAAATATGGCTTGCCAATTATTGCTACTTTTGTACCAACAGATCATGAAGGTGATAATGATGTATTTGTTGCAACAGAGCCTTACGTTCCAGTAAAAACTGATCTTGTTAAATGGATTAACCAGCCAGCTGGCCTTGAAAAGGGAACTGGACAAGAAGCTATTGATGCAACCATTGACTGGGCTGAAGAAAATAATCTCGGCCAAGGTCAAGTACAATTCCGTCTTCGCGACTGGGGCTTATCTCGCCAACGATATTGGGGTTGCCCTATTCCAGTTATTCATTGTGATGATTGTGGCGTTGTCCCAGAGAAAAAAGAAAACCTTCCTATTGAATTACCAGACGATGTTAGTTTTGACGTGCCTGGCAATCCATTGGACCGTCATCCAACATGGCG
This sequence comes from uncultured Rhizobiaceae bacterium, assembly GCA_964645215.1. GTDB lineage: Bacteria > Pseudomonadota > Alphaproteobacteria > Rhizobiales > Rhizobiaceae > JAALLB01. The sequence goes on from CAZXZQ010000003.1 coordinate 12,384, forward strand.
TAATTGCATTTGTCCGCAATGCGGCAAAGACGCATTACGTGAAACAGATACAATGGACACATTTGTTGATTCATCTTGGTATTTTGCACGCTTTGTAACACCAAATGAAAAAACACCCACTGTTGCAGATCGAGCAAATCAATGGTTACCAGTAGATCAGTATATTGGTGGTATTGAACACGCGATCCTTCACCTTCTTTATTCGCGCTTTTTTGCGCGCGCCATGAGCATTGCTGGTCATATGGATATTAAAGAGCCCTTTAAAGGCCTATTCACGCAAGGCATGGTGGTTCATGAAACCTATGGCAATAAAGATTTAGGTTGGTTTCAACCTGCAGAATTATCAATTGAGGAAACAGACAATAAACGCCGTGCGTATCGATTAGATAATCGTGAAGAAGTACCAATTGGCGGCATTGAAAAAATGTCAAAGTCTAAACGTAATACGGTTGACCCAGAAGAAATCATTGCAACCTATGGCGCTGATACAGCACGTTGGTTCATGCTATCTGATTCACCACCCGAGCGCGATGTCGAATGGACAGATGCAGGTGCTGAAGGCGCCCATAGATTTGTCCAACGTGTTTGGCGCTTGGTGCAACAATGGTCTGGAAAAGTTTCCGCTGCTGATTTGCCAACCCATATGGATGGGCAATCGCTTGAAATTCGTAAGACCTCGCACAAGACATTAAAAGCTGTCGCAAAGGATATTGAAAATCTATCCTTTAACCGAGCAATTGCCAGAATATATGAATTCACCAACGCACTCGCAGGCGGTAATAAACTTGAGGAAAGTACAGAACTTAATTCAGCCATGAAGGAAGGGCTTACATTCTTGATACATTGCTTTGCACCGATGATGCCGCATTTGGCGGAAGAATGCTGGAAGGCAATTGGTAACGAAAACTTAGTTAGTGAAAGTGCATGGCCAATACATGATGACGAGCTTTCAAGCGACGATATAATTATACTGCCCATCCAAATTAATGGTAAAAGACGCGCAGAGATTGAAATCAGCCCCGATGCAAGCAAAGATGAAATTGAGGCTGCCACTTTGCAATTGGATGTGGTAATAAAAGCACTTGATGGCAAGGATCCTAAAAAATTGATCGTTGTACCAAAACGAATTGTGAATGTGGTGGTTTGATAAAGACATGAATATAGTTGTTTTCTTCAGAAACGTGAGTGTGCTAATTTTGCTTTCAGCAGCTATCAGTGCCTGCCAGTTCCAACCCTTACATGGCAATAATTCAGTTACATCTGAAGCAGGAACACAATTATCAGGCGTTACAGTTTCACAAGTAAATTCACGCGTTGGCCAGCAAGTACGAAACCATCTCTTGTTCTTAATGAATGGCGGCTTTGCACCTTTAGAAAATACACATGAAGCACGTATCCGTGTCACATTTTCAAATCGCCTATTAGCAAGCGTTGAAGGCGCCCGTGATTCTACCTCTGGTGTCATTACCGTAAGCGTTTATTATGACCTTCTTGATATTTCGAGTGGGAAAATTATCAACAATGGCACACGTCAAGCGGAAGCTTCTTACGATAGAACCGGACAGGTTTTTGCAAATACACGTGCTGAGCGTGATGCTGAAAACCGCGCGGCAAAAGAAGCAGCTGAATCAATCCGACTGGCAATTGCAGCAAACCTTGCCTCTTCATAAAGGATATTTTGAATGGCTTCTTTAAAGCCAAGAGAAATAGAACCCTTCCTCAATAAACCGGATTTTGCCAAACCGGTTTTCCTCATTTACGGACCTGACTCTGGCCTTGTAAGCGAACGAGCGGATATATTGGCAGATAAATCAGGCGTAGATTTAAAAGACCCCTTTTGCCTAATTCGATTAAATGCAGATGATGCCGCAGCAGATACTGCGCGCATTGCAAGTGAAGCTCACACGATTGGTATGTTTGGTGGTAAACGCCTCATTAGAATATCTGGCACAACAAGGCGCGATCTTGCAAAAGCAGTTCAGCCTGTTTTGGACACACCGCCAGAGGATGCAATTATTATTATTGAGGCAGGCGACTTAAAGAAATCAGCAGGCCTGCGCAAAAAACTTGAGAGCAGTAAGCAAGCAGTTTGCATTCCCTGCTATGAAGACAATGATCAAGCAATCGAGCGATTAATTGAACAGGAAATATCATCAAAAGGATTTTCGATAGACCGTGAAACAACGCAAACTTTAAAATCTATGCTTGGCTCTGACAGGCTCGTTTCACGAGGTGAGTTAATAAAACTAGCTCTTTATTGCGAAGGTGAAAAAGCAATTACGCTTGATCATGTAAGAGAAATAGTTGGCGATTCTTCAAAACTGGTTTTAGACGAATTGGTAGATAGTGTTGCAACCGGCCAAGTTGCTAAACTTCATATGCTCTTACCCAAAGCGCTAGAAGCGGGTAATTCACCCGATATGATTATTCAAGCAGTGCTTCGGCATTTTCAACTCTTACAATTAGCGCGCACTAAAACAGAAATGAAAAGACAACCAATCGACAGTATTATGGGCAGCATGCGGCCACCGGTTCATTTCTCAAGGAAGAATTTCATTACACGCGCAATTCAATTATGGCCACTTGCACGTATAAATCGTGCACTACAAAGGCTCGATAAATCGATGTTTGAATGTAGGAAAAATGCAGATATGGGCCATTCGCTTGCAGGCACGTCTTTACTAGCGCTTACATTAGAAGCAAACGCTCTTAATAAGAGGTAAAAAATTGAAATATATAATTAAATACCGTTTTCAAGCTTGCGGCAAACCGCATCAAGCTGATCTAGTGTCTTATATTTAATCTTCAATTCCCCATTGCCCTTAGGTTTATGATTTAAATCAATTTTCAGGCCAAGGTGATCTTCAAGACGTTGTTCCAATGCCCTGATATCAGCAGATTTTTGGGAGCCAACAAAACCAGCAGGCTGAGAAGAAGCATCATTTTGAACGCCAGCTGGAACTTGCGCCAATGCCTCAGCCTGTCTCACGGAAAGACCCTCACTGATAATGCGCTTTGCAAGGCCTGCCGGGTCATCAGCTGTCACTAGAGTTCTGGCATGCCCTGCGGAAAGGCTGCCATCATTCACCATCGTTTGCACAGACTTTGGTAATTTTAATAAGCGAAGCGTATTTGCAACATGCGAACGACTTTTGCCTATCACCTGCGCTAATTCATTTTGACTGTAATCATATTCATCAATCAACTGCTGATAACCAAGAGCTTCTTCAACCGCGTTTAGATCAGCGCGCTGAACATTTTCAATGATTGCTAATTCAAGCGCCTGTTTATCTTCGACATTACGAATGATGATCGGCACTTCATGCAGTGCCGATTTTTGTGCCGCACGCCAACGACGCTCACCAGCAATGATTTCATATTTGGCGCCAGCTAAATCTTCACCCTTTGCCATGCGCACTAGGATGGGTTGGATAATGCCATGCTCTTTGATGGAGGCAGCTAGGTCTTGCAGCTCACTATCCGAAAAAATGCGTCTTGGATTATTTGGGTTTGCTCTTATATGTTCAATCGGAACCACCTGCTCACCCTTGCTAACAAATGTGCTTTCCTTCTCATCTTCACCGGCAGTGTTAGAAACTGATTCTTTAAGGGGTTGATCCAGATCACCCATCAGTGCCGCAAGACCGCGACCAAGACGTTTTTTTGAATTATCATCAGACATATCGGTTTCTTTCCATTCTCAATCTTCGGCCTTATGCGGCCGCCAATTTTTTTTCGCGCTTTATAACCTCAGATGCGAGCTGCAAATATGCTTGGCTACCGGCGCAGGCAAGATCATATAAAAGCGCAGGCTTGCCATAAGAGGGTGCTTCAGAAATTCTAACATTGCGTGGAATAACTGTTTGATAAACCTTATCGCCCAGAAATTCACGCACGTCCTCAATAACCTGAGATGCTAGATTATTTCGTTTATCAAACATGGTCATCACAATACCATGGATAATCAAATCTGGATTAAGACTCTCTTTCACTTGATCGACCGTCTGTAAAAGCTGGCTCAAACCTTCAAGCGCAAAAAACTCACATTGCAATGGGACCAAAACAGAATCTGCGGCAGCCATGGCATTAAGCGTAAGAAGATTTAGCGATGGTGGACAATCAATTAATATATAATCGATATTGTTTTTTGCCTGTAAGGAAGCTGCAATTGCATTTTTCAATTTGTAGGCACGATCCGCTTGACTGGCAATTTCCATTTCAACCCCTAAGAGATCAAGCGTTGAAGGCGCTACGTATAATCGAGGAACTGCCGTGGGAATAATTGCATCATCAAGGCCAGCACTACCGGTTAGCAAATCATAGGTTGAGGTTTCACGATTATCACGATCAATCCCAAGGCCAGTACTCGCATTACCTTGAGGATCAAGATCGACGACAAGGGCCGTTTTCTCAATCGCAGCAAGTGCTGTTGCAAGATTAATTGCCGTTGTTGTTTTACCAACGCCGCCTTTCTGATTTGCAACTGTAATTACTCTTGGCATGTTACATCCTGTAAACGCGTCTAAATTCTTTTAAGATTGGATATTTCCAGCAAAACTGAATCTTCAGCTACTTTGCTCTGATGTTCTATCAGATCAAATTGCCATAAACCATTACATTCTTCGAGCTCAGATCGAAATTCTCGCCCTTTATGAAACAAGCCAACCGAGCCTTTTTCTAACCAAGGCGATGATAATTCCAGTAATTTTGGCAATGCGGCCAAGGCTCTTGCCGTTACTATTTCAGGTACATCTATTTGTTTCGATACCGACTCGATTCTTTCGGCGTAAACTTTAGCGCTTCCTTCCATTTGGCGATTAACCTGTCGGAGAAATGCGCATTTTTTAAGGTTACTTTCAATCATACTTAATTGAAAGCCACGTTTCTGTATCATGACGGCATTGATAACGAGTCCTGGCAACCCTCCTCCACTGCCAATATCTACCCAGGTTTTAGCATCAGGTTTTAGTGCAGTGCATTGTAAACTATCAGCAATATGTCTTTCCCAAATTTCATCTATGGTTGAAGGCGCAATGAGATTTGTTTTGACCTGCCATTCCTTAAGACGCTCAACATATAGCTCTAATTTTTGAAATGTTTCACGTGAAACAGGGTAAAAAGACTGAAGAAACTCAATATTGGCTAGCATAATCAAGAAGCTTTGTTCTCAATGGCATGTCCGCCTTTATTAATATAAGCCAGCAGAAGCGTAAGAGCGGCAGGTGTCATGCCATCAATGCGGGATGCCTGACCGAGATTTGCTGGGCGAATTTTCATAAGCTTTTGTTGCAGTTCATTAGAAAGACCTGGTAATTTTAGAAAATCAAAGTCTTCAGGTATTATTCTGCCTTCATCTTTACGAACAAGTGCTGCATCACTTTCCTGGCGTTTTAAATAAACCGCATATCCAGCTTCGATTTCTAAATCCTCAATTGCATCTTCATCAATTGAATTAATCTCAGGGAATATATCCCTTAAACGTGCCATATCAATGTCATTAAAAGAAAGCAAATCATAAGCTGAACGACGAACACCGTCTTCTTTAATCTTGAGCCCCTTCTTGCTGGCTTGATTAGGTGTAAGCATTATCGATTGAAGAATCTCTCTCCCTTTGTCATGCTTTTCAAGCTTATCGGCAAAGTAATCACTTCGTTCTTTACCAACAATTCCACAGTCAAGGCCGATTGGGGTTAAACGGAAATCCGCATTATCTGATCGCAAAGAAAGTCTGTATTCAGCCCGCGAAGTAAACATACGATAAGGCTCACTCACGCCACGCGTCACTAGATCATCAATCATCACACCGATATAGCTTTGTGTTCGGCTAAACTCCACGCCAGAAAGCCCTCCAGCCTTCCTAGCAGCATTTAGGCCCGCAACAAGTCCTTGTGCGCCTGCTTCCTCATATCCGGTAGTGCCGTTAATTTGCCCAGCAAGGAAAAAGCCTGATATTTTATGGGATTCAAGCGTCGGTTTTAATTCTCTCGGATCAACATGATCATATTCAATTGCATAACCTGGTTGCAGAATAACCGCCTTCTCAAGTCCAGGTATTGTTTTTAGAAATTCTTCCTGAACCCATTCCGGCATTGAGGTTGAAATACCATTGGGATAGACATTAATATCATCTAAACCTTCAGGCTCAATAAAGATTTGATGGCCATCACGCTCACCAAATTTGACAATCTTGTCTTCAATAGAAGGACAATAGCGTGGACCGACACCTCCAATCTGCCCTGAATACATGGCAGATCGCTTTACATTATCCTGTATAATTTTATGAGTAGCTGGCGTCGTTCTGGTAATTCCACAATCAACCTGAGGGTTTGTAATTTCTTTAGTTAGGCTGGAGAATGGAACTGGCTCGTCATCACCTTTTTGCATTTCAAGCGATGCCCAATCAATGGTTCTCGTATCAAGCCTTGGCGGCGTACCAGTTTTCAGTCTCGCTAGATCAAACCCAAATCTTTCCAATGTTCCAGAAAGACCAGTGCTAGGATCTTCACCCATACGCCCTGCGGGAATCATCTTTTCGCCAATATGAATAAGACCACGTAGAAATGTTCCTGTTGTAAGCACTACTGCCTTCGCACGAACAACCGAGCCATCAGCAAGAATAACACCTTCAATTATATTATCCTTATAAGAAATATCCTCAACAGAGGCTTCTATCACTTCTAGGTTCGCAATCTCAGCAATGGCTGCCTGCATAGCTTCCCGATAAAGCTTACGGTCAGCTTGTGCTCGGGGGCCTCTTACTGCTGGCCCTTTTCTTCGATTAAGCAATCTAAACTGAATACCGCCTTGATCTGCAACACGTCCCATGAGGCCATCAAGCGCATCTATTTCACGCACAAGGTGTCCCTTGCCCAAACCTCCAATAGCCGGATTACAGGACATAACACCAATTGTATCTCGCTTATGCGTAATAAGCGCCGTGGCAGCACCGGCGCGTGCAGAAGTCGCTGCAGCCTCTGTACCTGCATGACCTCCGCCAATTACAATAACATCATAAGTATCGTTCGTGCTCATAAGCTTTCCATAGCGATTCATTGTGAGTAGGTCAAAGACTAAGAATCAAATTTGTTTCACGTGAAACAGTTAGAACCGAATTGTTTAAAATGTTTCACGTGAATCACTTGCCAATACAAAATTCAGAAAAGATAACATCTAAAATATCTTCGACATCAATAACGCCAGTAATTTTACCAAGCATCAGAGAAGCATGCCGAAGATCCTCAGATATTAATTCACTTTGTGATCGCTTAGTTGGATCACAGTTTTGAAGATGATGAAGGCATGTTTCTAAATTTTCACGATAGCGCTGTCTAGTTATTAACGCAGTGTCATAATGATCAACCTTTGATCGAATCGTAGTTAATATAAGATTAATAAGTTTATCCAACCCATGACCATTCATTGTTGATATAGAAAACTCATCGCACGCGCCTTTATCATCTTTGCTAATCACAGATATAAGATTATCCAAATCCGGACGACTTGAAAATTCGTCATCATTAATATCCTGTAGCCAAATGACCATGTCAGCAGCCTCAGAAGCGCCTCTGGCTCTACGAATACCTTCTTGTTCAATCTTGTTATCAGAGGCTCTTAAACCCGCAGTATCCGTAACTTTAACCGCAAACCCTTCAATGTCTAAATCTACAGAAATAATATCACGCGTTGTACCTGGCTCATCTGTTACAATTGCAGCCTCACGTTTAGAGAGTGCATTTAAAAGGCTGGATTTACCAGCATTTGGATTTCCTAGCAAAACCACTTGGAAACCATCACGGATAATTTCACCTGCTCTATTGTCATGTAAATGTGTTTCAATTTCAGAAATTAGAAAGCTAAGTTTGCTATAACCAGCCAGCGCTATCTCTTCAGGAACGTCTTCTTCTTCAGAAAAATCAAGTTCAGCTTCTATCATCGCTCTAAGATGAATTAGCTTTACACGCCATCCATCGTAGATTTCCCTTAACGCGCCCTGTTGTTGACCAAATGCTTGCAACCGTTGTTGTTTGGTTTCAGCAACAATTAAATCAGAAAGACCCTCAATTTCTGTGAGATCCATTTTGCCGTTCTCAAAAGCACGCCTTGAAAATTCTCCTGGCTCAGCCAAAGAAACATGATTAAGCTTACAGAGCTCAGATAAGAGTTCACTAATCACCGCACGACTGCCATGCACTTGTAACTCAAGACAATCTTCACCTGTAAAACTATGCGGCCCAGGGAACCATATAGCCAACCCTTCATCAATTGCAGCTTTGTCATCAGCAGATTTAATTTGAACTAGCTCAGCAAGACGAGGCTTTAATGACTTTCCAATAAAAGAGCTAATTATCTTCTTACACTCAGGCCCCGATATTCTTACCACAGCAACACCAGACGGTAAGGTACCTGAAGAGAGTGCAACAATTGTATCAACCCTAGTCACGTCTTTTTATCTTTCTGTCTTCCAACGTAAATGTCATACTATACGAAACGAAATAATGTACTGCTCTCTATGACTCTCAATCCTGTTCAAAGCAACCAGCTAAAACATTCATCTAGCCCATATTTGTTACAACATGCAGATAATCCTGTTCACTGGCAGGAATGGAATAAAGCAACACTCCAGTCGGCAGCCGGATTAAATAAACCAATACTCTTATCTATAGGCTATGCCGCATGCCACTGGTGCCACGTAATGGCGCATGAAAGTTTTGAAGATCAAGTTACAGCTGAACTGATGAATGAACTCTTCATAAACATCAAAGTTGATCGAGAGGAAAGGCCCGACATTGATCAAATTTATATGTCAGCATTACATGCATTAGGAGAGCAGGGTGGCTGGCCGCTCACCATGTTCTTAAAGCCCGATGGCTCACCTTTTTGGGGCGGAACATATTTTCCCCCAGTACCTTCTCATGGACGACCAGCATTCCGCGAAGTCTTAAGCTCAATACACAAAACCTTTGAAGAGAAAATAGATGACGTTGATAGCAATGCCAAAGCACTTACAGCCCATTTGCGAAACTTATCAAAACCTCAGCGCGATACCCACTTGCCAAATAAATATGCACTTATAGAATTTTCAGATAAAGTTCTCCAGATTTATGATGCACAAAATGGCGGTATGAAAGGTGCTCCAAAGTTTCCTAACGCTCCCTTTATGGAAGTTTGGGCAAGAGCAGCCAAACATAATGAAAATTCTCACTATGCACGAGCCTTTATTCATACAATTAAAGAAATCTCACTGGGCGGTATTTATGATCATTTAGCCGGTGGAATTGCACGCTACAGTGTTGATGATAAATGGCTGGTTCCACACTTTGAAAAAATGCTCTATGACAACGCACATTATTTAAGGCATTTACTTTGGTGTTGGAAATTAACAGAAGAAATAATATTTCGAGTCCGAATCGAAGAAACAATCAACTGGCTTAAGCAAGAAATGCTATTGGAAGAAAAAGCATTCGCCTCAAGTCTAGATGCAGATTCAGAAGGTGTAGAAGGCAAATTCTATGTTTGGAACCACGATGAAATTAAGTCAATTCTGAATAATCATGAAATATTTTGCTCAACCTATGATATTTCTGCTCCTGGCAATTGGGAAAATACAAATATTCTAAATCTCTCTTCGACAGAAAATTACGAAAGCACTTTCACAAAAGAATTTTTCAACAGTAGGAATTTACTCCTAGAAGAAAGAGCAAAGCGCATAAGACCCGAACAAGACGATAAAATCCTAACCGATTGGAATGGATACTTAATTCGAGCCTTAGCAGAAGTAGCAGCAACTTTTGAAAACCAAGACTGGCTAGAACTTGCACAAAATGCCTATCATTTCATAACCGAATCAAATGGTGAGGCACTATTTCACTCAACCAGAGCCGGTAACACTGTTAAGCCTGCACTCGCCACCGACTATGCATCAATGCTGAACGCAGCACTTTCCCTTTATGAGGCCACCTTCGATAAAAAATATCTTGCTCACTGTGAAGCTTGGTTTTCTTTGCTAGAAAAAAATTACTCAGACGACCAAGGTGGATATTATTTAACCTCAATAGAAGCTACCGACTTATTGGTGAGACCTCGTGCCGATCAAGATGAAGCAAATCCTTCAGCTTCCTCTCAAATATTAGAAGCGATGATCCGTTATGCTAATCTCTCAGGCGATATAGACATTCTAAAAACCGCAGAAAATCTTGTTAAAAATCAAGAAGCCATTTCAAAAGTAAATCGATATGGGATGGCAGGTTATATGAACGCACTAGATAGCTATTATAACCACATGCACATTTTGATTTGTGGTCCTGACAGTGCTGAAAAAGATGAGCTTGTTAAATTTGCGAGGATGATTGCATCACCAGCAAAAACAATATCTGTTAGCCAAGAAAATAATCAAAGCGAACACAATGGAATTAAATTGCCAAACATCAGTGGCAAACCTTGCATGATTATTTGTTCAGGCCAAACGTGCAGCGCACCAATATACAATGAAAATGAATTGAGAGATTACCTAACCAAAATTTAAGATGGCGATAAAATAATCTCTCTAAACGCTTATGTATTCATTGTATCGAAAAACTCATCATTTGTTTTTGTCTGTTTAAGTTTATCAATCAAGAACTCGACGGCGTCTGTTGTACCCATTGATGATAGAATTCTACGAAGTACAAAGATTTTTTGTAGGTCTTCTTTCGGCACAAGCAAGTCTTCCTTACGTGTACCAGATTTCAAGATGTCCATTGAAGGATAAACACGCTTATCAGCAACTTTACGATCAAGTACGATTTCAGAGTTACCCGTACCTTTAAATTCTTCAAAGATAACCTCGTCCATACGGCTGCCTGTATCGATCAATGCCGTTGCAATGATTGTCAAAGAACCACCTTCTTCGATGTTACGTGCAGCACCAAAGAAACGTTTAGGTCTTTGAAGCGCGTTCGCATCAACACCACCGGTTAAAACCTTACCGGAAGATGGCACTACCGTATTATAAGCGCGACCCAGACGTGTAATTGAATCAAGTAGGATAACAACATCGCGCCCATGCTCAACAAGACGTTTGGCTTTCTCAATCACCATTTCCGCAACTTGTACGTGGCGCGAAGCTGGCTCATCAAAGGTTGAAGAAACAACCTCACCCTTCACAGAACGCTGCATGTCTGTCACCTCTTCAGGGCGTTCATCAATTAGAAGAACAATCAAATAGCTCTCTGGGTGATTGGCCGTAATAGAATGGGCAATATTTTGAAGTAGAACTGTTTTACCAGTACGTGGAGGCGCTACAATCAAGCCACGCTGACCTTTCCCAAGGGGTGCAACAAGATCAATCACGCGACCTGATAAATCCTTTTCAGTCGGATCGTCAATTTCCATTTGAAAACGAGAATCAGGATAAAGAGGCGTAAGATTATCAAAGTGGCTTTTATGCCTGATTTTCTCAGGGTCATCAAAGTTAATTGTATTCACCTTTAGCAGCGCAAAATACCGCTCACCATCTTTAGGACTACGAATAGGTCCTTCAACCGTATCGCCCGTTTTCAGAGAAAATCTTCTGATTTGCGAAGGTGAGATATAAATATCATCTGGACCTGGCAGATAGTTAGCACCGGCAGAACGTAAGAAGCCAAAACCATCTTGAAGGACTTCAACAACGCCTTCGCCGATAATTTCAACATCCTGCTCTGCAAGACTTTTCAAAATTGCAAACATCAATTCTTGCTTGCGCATCGTGCTTGCGTTCTCGACCTCAAGCCCTTCAGCAAAAGTCACAAGATCTGTTGCATTCTTAGAATTAATTTCTTGAAGCTTCATCTGTTCCATGAAGACACGCTTTCTATTTTTTAAAATGGATACGCATGAATAAACGTATCATGCAAAAGGTAGGATTAACTCAAAAATATACTTTAACTGCGATTGAGACAAGAAAAATCTTCGCAAGCATCAAAATGGCTTCACAACCACCAAGATAACAATCAAAATCATCAAGCCTGTTGGTATCTCGTTAGCTATGCGGTAAAATTTAGTAGATCGCTTACGCTCATCCGCAGCAAATTCCTTCACCCACTTTGCTTGAAAACCGTGAAATGCTGAAAGGATGATGACGAGAAAGAATTTTGAAACGAACCAAGCTTCTGTATGCGCGTTAATTAAAACCATCAGCCATAGGCCAAAAATCCATGAGGCAAGCATAGCAGGCGTCATAATTGCTTTTAAAAGCCGTCTTTCCATAACTTTAAAAGTTTCGGATTGAACACCACCAATTTCCGCATCGAAATGATAGATAAACAGTCTTGGTAGATACAATAAACCGGCCATCCAGCTGATAACTGAAATAATATGAAGAACTTTTACCCATTCATACATACTTATGATTTCCTAACACGTTCAATCAACTGTTCCACATGCGCGATGGGTGCTTGTGGCGTTATCCCATGACCAAGATTAAAAATTAAAGGTCCATCCCCTAAATTTTCAAGTATATCATCAATACCATCATTTAGCGCTGTTCCGCCTGTTATAACGCGTAGTGGGTCGAGTAAACCTTGGATTGCACCCTCTTTTTGCAATTCTTTAGCTTGTGAAAATGGCACTGACCAATCAAGCCCTAGCCCCTGAACACCAGTTTGCTCGCGATATCCATTAAACTGGCTACCAGCTCCCTTAGGGAAAGCTATTATTGGAACATCCGGAAATTCTGCATGCACTTTTGATACAATCGCTTTCACCGGTTTAATGCACCAACGCTCAAATTGATCATTACCAAGAATGCCTGCCCAACTATCAAAAATTTGCACAGTATCAGCACCCGCTTTAATTTGTGCAATGAGATATTCAGCAGAAGCATCAACCAGAATATTTATTAATTCTTGAAACGCTTCAGGCTCTTGATAAGCGAACATTCTCGCTGGTCCTTGATCAGGCGTTCCACGCCCAGCAATCATATAGGTTGCAACTGTCCAAGGTGCGCCGCAAAATCCAATTAAAGTTGTTTCATCTGGAAGTTCAGATCTCAAACCAGCAACTGTTTTTAAAACCGGATCAAGATGCTCAAGAATATTATCAGGCTTTAGGTTTTTAATATCCGCAACAGACATCGGCTCAAGCACAGGGCCTTCACCCTCTTTAAATTCAACCTTCCGACCCAATGCATCAGGAATAACGAGTATATCCGAAAACAAAATCGAAGCGTCAAAGCCAAACCGCCTAATTGGTTGCATTGTAACTTCAATAGCTAATTCTGGCGTATAGCACAGGTTCAAAAACCCACCAGCATTTTTACGTGTTTCTCTATACTCAGGTAAATACCTACCTGCCTGCCTCATTAGCCAAATTGGTGGTACATCAAATGTCTTTCCTTTTAACACTTCAAGGACTTTTCGCATTTTCATCGTTCTCCACAATTGGCTTAATAAGTGAAATTACTGAATGTAATTTTTATTTTTATTAGAGTCTGTGAATAGTGGGAGTATCCAATTTTCCAGATTCAATCCAAAATATCTTCTTTAACTAGCGCATCTATGCAAAAATTCATACACGATTGTTAATTATGGGAATAAACAAAATCTCGTTATAAAATTAAGCACTTATCAAGTAGATATATATGCTCAAAAAAATACCTGCTGTTTAAAAGATAGAAAAATCCACACTATTCACAAACATGGATAAACTTTCTATACAGATACCTAAATGTGGACGTTTTTTTAGACAACGGAGAAAAATCTGTGCGAATTAAAAACATCAGCATTTTATCAACACTTATCCACATATAGGCAATCAGTCGGTGACCCAGGCATCTAATTATTTTCATCTACATTTGATATCAGATTCGACAGGTGAAACGCTTATTGCTGCTGCGCGTGCCGTCTCATCGCAATATGCTGATAGCCAATCAATTGAGCATGTCTATCCATTGGTAAGAAATGAAAGACAACTCCAAGCTGCATTAGAAGAAATTTCAAAAGAACCAGGCATTGTTCTTTATACGATCGCAAACAAAGAAATTGGCGATTTTTTAGAAGCCAGATGCAAAGAAATTGGTATTCCATGCGTATCTGTGCTTGAGCCTATTTTCCAGACATTCCAATCATATCTTGGCAAACCAACAAGGCGTGTTGTCGGTGCCCAGCACGCGCTTGATAATGAATATTTTAAACGCATTGATGCGCTTAATTTCACTATGCTGCACGATGATGGTGTGCTTCCCGAAGATATGGAGGAAGCAGATCTAATCTTAATAGGGATCAGTCGAACTTCAAAAACACCAACCAGTATTTATCTTGCTAATCGTGGTATTAAAACGGCAAATATACCACTTGTGCCAGGTGTTGATTTACCACCAGCAATTTTTGAAGTTAAACGCCCTTTGATTGTTGCATTGATTGCTTCAACCGATCGTATTCAGCAGGTTCGGCAAAACCGGCTACTTGAGCTTAATGCAACCGCACATAGTTCATCTTATGCAGATCGGGCAGCAATTGCAGAAGAACTGGCCGCTGCCAGAAAATTATGCGCTCGTCATGATTGGGATATGATTGATGTTTCACGACGTTCAATTGAAGAAAGTGCAGCTGCTATCATGGCGCTTCACGCAAAGCATATTGCAGAAAATGGATTAGAGACTACCAATGAATGACATCATTCTTGCTTCAAAAAGCATCTACCGCCAACAATTACTCACCAATGCTGGTGTGAAATTTAAATCAATATCAGCTGATATTGATGAACGTGAAATTGAAGGGCCTTTAATAGAAGCAGAACTTAGCGGAGCAGATGTTGCAGAAGTGCTTGCAATTTCAAAAGCTGATAATGTCTCCGCATTAAACCTTGATGCTTACGTTATTGGTTCTGACCAGACATTATCTCTAGAAGGCGAACTTCTGCACAAACCAGAAGATATGGAGGCTGCGAGACAGCGGCTCTTAAAACTGTCCGGTAAAACCCATGAGCTAAATTCCTCTGTTGCTATTGTTAGAAATGGCGAAACCCTATGGACCTATGTTGAAATTTCTCAAATTACATTTCGAAACCTTGATCCGGGATTTATTGGTCGCCATACGGCAGAAGCAGGTGAGAAATTGCTCACAAGTGTCGGGGCTTATCAGATTGAAGGTTTGGGCATTCAATTGTTTGAAAAAGTTGATGGTGATTTCTTCTCTATAATGGGCCTTCCAATTTTACCGCTTTTAAAAAAGTTGCGTGAGTTGCAATTGGTAGACGGCTAATGAAAAAAGCATTTGTTACAGGCTGGCCAATTAAACATTCAAAATCACCTTTATTGCATGGGTTTTGGCTCACCCAATATAGCATTGATGGAAGCTATGAAGCCGTTGCTATTTCAGAAGATGATTTCCCGCAATTTCTGAAAAAATTAGAGGCTGGCGAATTTGCTGGCGGGAACATTACAATTCCGCATAAAGAAGCGGCATTTAATCAAATTGCTCAAAAAGATCATGCAGCGGAAATGATAGGCGCTGTAAATACTGTCTGGGTTGAGAATGGTAAATTATATGCATCGAATACTGACGCATATGGATTTACTGCGAATTTGGATGATTATGCGCCGGAGTGGCGAAATGGCAAAACAGCAATTGTGCTTGGTGCTGGCGGCGCTTCGAGGGCGGTTATCCATGCAATTTTAGAAGCTAATTTTGAGCGCATTATTATCGCGAACCGTACATTTGCGCGGGCTGAAAATCTAGCAAAGCATTTTGGTGAAAAATGCGAAGTGATAGAATGGCATATGCTCCAAGGGTTAATGCCGGAAGCTGATTTCATTGTAAACACAACCTCACTTGGGATGTCAGGTCATCATACATCTGAGGTTTCATTGCCAGAATTTGCAAATGTTAAACCAGAACTTATTGTCACTGATATTGTATACACACCCTTAGAGACACCATTTTTGAAAGCGGCAGCTGATAAGAACCTGAAAACTGTCGATGGTCTGGGTATGTTATTGCATCAGGCCGTGCCAGGGTTTGAAAAATGGTTTGGCGTGAAACCGCAAGTTTCAAAAGAACTACGCGCGCATATTCTGGAGGCTTTATGATCAAAGTTGGATTAACAGGCTCCATTGGCATGGGAAAATCTACGACGGCCAACATTTTTCGCCAAAAAGGTATTCCAGTATATGATGCGGATGCAACGGTGCATCGCCTCTATGAAAATGAGGCTGTGCCATTAATAGATGAGCTGTTCCCCGGAACTGCTGTCAATGGCAGAGTAGACCGCGAAAAGCTTGGCGCATATGTCGTTGGCAATGATGAGAATATGCAAAAGCTTGGTGCACTTGTTCACCCCTTGGTGCATGCGGAAGAAGAAAAATTTCTGACCGCTATTGCTGCTAAGGGCGCAGACATCGTCATATTGGATATTCCGCTTTTATTTGAAACAGGTGGAAAAAACCGCGTTGATAAAATCATTGTTGTTTCCACCACAGCAGAAATTCAACGAGAAAGAGTATTGGCCCGCGAAAATATGAGTGTTGAAAAGTTCGAAGCCATTTTAAGCAGACAACTGCCGGATGAGCAGAAACGAGAACATGCAGATTTTATTATCGATTCAGGCAAAGGCATTGAATTTGCTGAAGAACAGGTTGATCAAATTATCCATGAGCTCAGAAATAAATCTGTGTAATCTGCTTCTAGTTTTGGACAGGTGATCTAACGCCAACTAGAGTAGCAATATGGCAGATGCACTTCGCGAAATTATTTTTGATACGGAAACAACTGGGTTAAGCGCCAAGGATGGTGACCGGGTTATCGAGATAGGTGCGGTGGAACTTATTAATCGTTTCCCCACCGGTAAAACATTTCATATGTTTATCAATCCAGATGGCAAGGAAGTACATCCTGATGCCTTAAACATACATGGCATTAGCAATGAATTTTTGAGCGATAAAGCAAAATTTGCTGACATCTATGACGTCTTCATAAGCTTCTTTGCTGAAGGTAATTTAGTTGCTCATAATGCAAGTTTTGACATGGCATTTCTCAATGCTGAACTAAAACGAATTGGAAAGCCCGCTCTTGCCCAAAATCGTGTGGTGGATACGCTTCTTATTGCACGCAAAAAATTTCCTGGGCAGCGTAACTCACTCGACGCATTATGTTCTAGATTTGGTGTTGATAATTCCCACCGCGAAAAACACGGTGCGCTATTAGATTCTGAGATACTCGCAGAAGTTTATATAGAACTTTTGGGTGGTCGCCAGGCCAACTTGATTTTGGACCATGAAACAGATGGTGAAAATCAATCGATGCAATCAGAAGGTGAAGAAGATTTTGCACCAATTTCAAAACGCCCATCACCATTGCCACCGCGCATCAGTCGCGAAGCGCTTCAGCGCCATTCGGATTTT
>CAZXZQ010000004.1:0-26697 GCA_964645215.1 uncultured Rhizobiaceae bacterium
TGGCTTTTGATTTCCGTTGCGGCTTGGAGAGCGCTCTTTCAGCTAATTCTTAAGCCGCATATGTGGGAAAAAACACCGCATGGGTTAACGCGTTCAAGAAACGGTGATAACAATTTTATAGAATTTGATATCTAAAATTTTATGACCTTGTGATAGGTTAAACACAGGGTAATAACATTAGTTCAAATTATTCGGAGCACAATGATGAGTCCATTGATATTGCGAGGGTTTATTTTTCTCTCATTTATCGCATTTATTGCAGTATCAATGCATGCTCAAGTGATGCCACCTGCCCTTGCTGGTTGCTCTGATTTTGCTGAACCCGGTGTAAATTGGGAAAAATGTAAAAAGCGCAATGTAATTATATCCGGCACGGATCTAACAGGCGCAAATATGAGCAAAAGCGATATGGGCGCAAGTGACCTCAGAAACGCAATTTTAAACGGCTCAAATTTTAAGAAAGCAATTCTTTTACGTGCGTCGCTTAATGGCTCATCTGCCAAAGGCACTAATTTTGAAGGTATCATTGCATCAAGAGTCGACTTTAGATCTACAAATATTGAAGATGCCAACTTCCAGAAATCTGAGATATCACGTGCAGATTTCTCAGATTCAACACTTAAAAATATTGATTTTTCAAAAGCCGAATTACCAAGAGTAAAATTTGAAAATGCATCCCTTACAAACGTTATGTTTCAAAATACCAATCTAGCGCGCGCTAACTTCAGCAATATTAAATTAGATGGATCAATTGACCTTAGCGGTGCATTTTTATTCCAGACAAAAATTGCAGGCCTTGATTTATCAAATGCCAAAGGAATGCAGCAGTGGCAAATTGATATGGCATGTGGTGATAGTGAAACGCTCATACCAGCAGGTTTAACAAAACCCGCGAATTGGCCTTGTCCAAGCGAATAAATTTAAGCTTTAAAATGTTTTGAAAGTTTAAGGCCTTGCGCCTGATAATTTGAACCCAAATCTGTGCCATATAATTGGCTGGGTCTTTCTAACATATGCTCGTAGACCAGTCTTCCAACCAATTGTCCATGTTCCAAGATAAATGGCACTTCATGGCTGCGCACTTCCAAGACACCACGCGCGCCTGCTCCGCCCGCATGAATATGTCCGAAGCCTGGGTCAAAAAACCCGGCATAGTGAACACGGAACTCACCAACAAGTGGATCAAATGGAACCATTTCTGCTGCATACATCGGCGGAACATGAACAGCCTCATTTGAGACCAAAATGTAAAATTCATCCGGGTCCAACACCAGATCACTTGAACCGTGATTGTAAATTGGTTCCCAAAAATCGAGAACTTCGTTTGCCGCTTTTTTGTCTACGTCAACAAGACCGGTATGGCGTTTGCCGCGATAGCCAACAAGGCCATTTTCATCACCTGACAGATCGATAGAAAGACCAATGCCGCCATTATGAATGTTAGGTGTTTCGGCTGTTGCAACGAGCACTTCATCATTATGTAGCGCAAGCAATTCTTTGTCATTTAAAACAGAATGACCTTTTCTAAAACGAATTTGAGAGAGCCTTGAACCTGAGCGTACAACGACAGGGAATGTGCTTGGACTGATTTCCAAATATAGAGGACCACGATAGCCAGCAGGGATTTGATCAAAAGCTTGGCTTTCATCCACGATTACCCGCGTGAAGATATCAAGTCGGCCTGTTGAGCTTTTAGGATTTGCAGAAGCTTCAATTTCTTGCGGCAGCACTAATGCTTCTTGCAAAGGAACAAGGTAAACACAACCAGTTTCCAAAATAGCGCCTTGTGAGAGATCAAGCTCGTGTAACTTTAAACGTTCAAGTTTCTCAGCAACCTTCTTACCCTTGCCCGGCAAGAAAGAAGCGCGAACGCGGTAGGCAACTTCTCCTAAACGCAAGTCAAGGCTTGCTGGTTGTATTTGATCTTCATCAAAAGCGCGGGCAGTCGTTATACCCCCGCTTTCATGCAATTCAGAAATTGCTGCGTCAGCTAGTATGCCTGTAGATCGGGACATTTAATTTAAAGCCTGCCATAATCAAATTCATTTGATTATTGATACTGCTACAATTCGTTGACGAACAGTGTCTTATAAAGTAACACACATATATTCGTGGTGATTTGGGCCGGCCGGCTTGCAGCCACATTAAATAAGTCGCTAAAAGGGCCGTATTTGTGATATGAGCCACAATTTCGTTCCAATATGCGACTCAGAAATGATCTGAGGTTTTAGTATGTGGAATTTGAAAAATGGTAATTGATAAAAAGCAGCGCACAGCAACACAGCTTGTGCATGGCGGCGAAAATCGCAGCCAGTTTGGTGAAACCTCTGAAGCGCTTTATCTTACACAAGGGTATGTTTATGAAAGCGCAGAAGCTGCTGAAGCACGCTTTAATGGCGATGAAGAGGGATATGTTTATTCGCGCTATGCTAATCCTACTGTTTCAATGTTTGAAGAACGCATGTGCATTATGGAAGATGCAGAAGCAGCTCGTGGTACAGCTTCAGGCATGGCAGCCGTAACAGCCGCGATTGCCTGTCAGTTAGAGGCAGGTGACCATATTATAGCAGCCCGCGCATTGTTTGGTTCTTGCCGTTGGGTGGTTGAAAAACAAATGCCAAAATTTGGCATCGAATGCACACTCGTTGATGGCAAGGACATAAATGCATGGAAAGAGGCTGTTCGCCCCAATACTAAACTTTTCTTTCTTGAAAGCCCAACCAACCCAACCCTTGAACTGGTGGACATCAAAGCTGTTGCTGATCTAGCCCATGAACACAATGCAGTGCTTGTTGTCGATAATGTTTTTGCAACACCACTTTACCAAAAGCCGTTCGAACTTGGTGCCGACATTGTTGTCTATTCGGCAACCAAGCACATTGATGGGCAAGGCAGATGTTTAGGTGGTGTTATTCTGGGCAGCGAAGAATGGGTAAATGAGAAGCTCTTCGATTTTTATCGCCATACAGGCCCAAGTTTAAGTCCATTTAATGCATGGACTTTATTAAAAGGCTTGGAGACGCTTCCTGTGCGCGTAAAACAACAAACGCAAAACGCGAGCGTGATTGCAGATTTTCTTGCAAATGAACCGAAAATCTCAAGACTGATATATCCAGGTCATCCTGACCACCCACAAGCTGAACTAGCGCAACGTCAGATGAAGGCAGGCTCAACACTTGTTGCATTTGAAATTGCTAAAGGAAAAGAAGCTGCATTTAAGTTTATCAATGCACTTCGCATCATAAAAATTTCGAACAATCTTGGGGATGCTAAAAGTCTTATCACGCATCCGGCCACAACGACGCACCGAAATCTCTCAGATGAAGATCGCGCAGAGCTTCTTTTATCAGATGGTATGGTTCGTCTCTCTGTCGGCCTTGAAGATGAAATGGACCTTGTTGAGG
The DNA here is from genome assembly GCA_964645215.1 of uncultured Rhizobiaceae bacterium. Classification (GTDB taxonomy): domain Bacteria; phylum Pseudomonadota; class Alphaproteobacteria; order Rhizobiales; family Rhizobiaceae; genus JAALLB01. The sequence goes on from CAZXZQ010000004.1 coordinate 3,405, forward strand.
ATATTGAACAAGCGTTGCAAGCATCTTGTTAGTAGCGCTTCAATAGCTTTGGCAATTTCAAATCCTGTGTTATTTAGATGTACCAACCAAGGTAGATTTATATGTTCAAAGCTAACACGCGGGGAGTTGAAGTAACGGTAATGCCCGTTTTTATGGATAAATCTTCTGACCCTGAAGCTAATGCATATTTTTGGTCATATCGCGTTACGATAGAAAATAAGTCTGGTGAACCACTTCAACTCATATCGCGATATTGGCATATTACAGATGCAAATGGCCAAGCAGAAGAAGTGCGCGGCGATGGCGTTATTGGTCAACAACCTCATATTCCACATGGTGGTAATTTTACGTATACAAGCGGATGTCCACTTAAAACATCATCAGGTATTATGGTTGGGAAATATTACATGAAAACTGATTCTGGCCAGATGCTGGAAGTTGATATTCCAGCGTTCTCACTCGACTTGCCGGGTGCAAAGCCAGTTATGAATTAGATGAGTGTGTTGATCTTAGCATGATAAATCTTCGGCCAATTTTTCTAATTGTTGGTTTGTTACTTGCAACGCTTGGTGGGGCAATGATTTTGCCCGGCATTATTGATCTCATTTCAAACAATGATGACTGGGAAGTTTTTGCTTTTACAGGCGTTCTAACTTTCCTAATTGGATTTGGTCTTTATTCAGGTGCAAGAGGTATTCCTCAAGTTATGACCACAAGGCAAGCGTTTATCATGACAACTTTGTCTTGGTTAGCGCTCACCTTTTTTGGTGCCATTCCATATTATTTATCTGAAGCGGTGCCAACATTTACGGACGCCTTTTTTGAATCCATGTCGGGTCTCACAACAACAGGCTCCACGGTTATTACAAACCTAGAAAGCCAACCACCGGGTATTTTGCTTTGGCGCGGCATTCAACAATGGCTTGGTGGCCTGGGTATCATCGTGATGGCCGTTGCTGTTTTGCCGATGCTACAAGTTGGTGGCATGCAACTTTTTAAAATCGAAGCGTTTGATACGGCAGAAAAAATTATGCCAAGGGCAACCCAAATTTCTGGCTCACTCACTTTGGTGTTTATTGTCATTACCGCTTTTTGCTCAATCTCTTATTTCATCGCTGGCATGGGAATACGTGATTCTGTCATCCACGGAATGACGACCGTTGCGACCGGGGGCTTCTCTACACATGATGATTCAATTGGCTTCTTCAATAATCATTACATTGATATGATTGCGGTCTTCTTCATGATTTTAGGCTCAATTCCCTTTATTCTCTATGTGCAAGCACTACAGGGCAAACCTGCAAAAATATGGGAAAACTCACAGGTAAAAGTCTTCATATCTCTGCTTGTACTTTTCAGTGCAATCGCATGGTTTATGCACCCTCTATCAGGCATCGATAATCGAACCAGCACAATGGACGCCGTGTTTAACGTCACTTCAATCGTGACCGGAACTGGATATACCACAGCCGATTATGGTGCATGGGCACCCGGCGCTAATGCACTCTTTTTTGCGATTATGTTTATTGGAGGCTGCGCGGGCTCCACATCATGCGGCATTAAGGTCTTCCGCTTTCAAGTCATGTATGAAGCCATAAAACAGCACCTTTATCACACGTTTTATCCAAACGGCATTTTTGTAATGCGGTTCAACAAAAACCCGATTGATGACAATGTCAGCGGTGCGGTGATGAATTTCTTCGCCATCTATTTTCTACTCTTTGGTCTTTTTGCAATCGCACTTCATATGACCGGCCTAGATTTTATTACGGCTATGTCTGCTGCAGGCACTGCGATTTCAAATGTGGGGCCAGGTTTGGGTGCAGAGATTGGTCCTGCATCTACGTTTAAGGAAATTAATGATCCTGCCAAATGGATTTTAGCCATTGCTATGCTAACCGGTAGACTTGAACTCTTCACTGTATTGGTTTTATTCATGCCGCGCTTCTGGCGCGCATAAAACTTATTCAGCAGGCTGAGAACTTATTCGGTCGTTACGACCAAACACTGTTTGCAATGTCCACTTAATGTCGCCACCAATGCCAATAAAGGCTGGCACAAGGAACAGCACTAACAGGGTTGCAAGACCCAAGCCAAAAACAATCGTAATTGCCATTGGCAAAAGGAATTGTGCTTGAAGGCTTTTCTCAAACATCAACGGGAAAAGTCCCCCAATGGTTGTAAGTGAGGTTAACAATACAGCTCTGAGCCTGTCTTGGCTTGCACCAATTGCAGCCTCTTCAAGGCTCTCACCTTCGTCTAACCTTTCATCAAGCCGGCTGACAAGAATGATAGAGTCATTCACCAAAATTCCTGCAAGACCCAGCAAACCAATAAACGATAGAATGGTAAGTTTAAAACCTAATATCCAATGGCCAACGACAGCACCGACAAGTCCAAAGGGAATGATAAGCATGACAGCAAGTGGCCTGAAGTAATTTCCAAACACCCATGCAAGAATTATGTAAATAATTGCGAGCGCAACATAAGTGCCTATTTGCAGATCAACGAACGCTTTTTTACGCTCCTCATTCTTTCCAGCAAACCGATAGTCCAATGCCATACGGTTCAAAATAACCGGCAATTCACCTGCCTCTAATATTTCTATGGCTTGCTCGGTGGTAACAATATCCGTATCTAGATCAGCCGTCACAGATACAATTGTCTTGCCATCTTCACGTTGAATAGCCGAGAAGCCTTGCTTCTCTGTTAGCGCTACAACTTCCATCAACGGAACAAACTCTCCTTCAGGACTGCGCAGTTCAAAATTGCGTAATTTATCACCGCCCTTTTGACGCGTAGTCTGTGAGACACGAATTGTGATTTCATCATCTTCACGTGAAAAGCGTCTTGGTATGGCGCCTTCAAATGCGTTCCGAACTTGTCTGCCAACTTCTTCAATTGAAAACCCAAGTGCTGCACCTCGAGGACGCAATTGCATGATTACTTCTGGCTTTCCGTAGGGCAAATCATCCGCCACACCGGAAACACCATTTACCGTGCGTAGTAACGGTATCATTTCGGTTGCAGCCTGTTTTAGTTGAGCAACATTTCCACCTGTGATTTCAAGGTCAAGATCGCGGCCGGGAGGTCCACCTCTTGATTCAAATATTGCAACGCGTCTAATGCCTGCAAGTTTTGGCAATGCTTTGCGCCAAGCTTTGACAATTAAAGGTGTTCTAATCGTGCGTATTTCTGATGACGTTAACTGCACTCTTAATTCAGCTAAATTGTCTCCAACACTGCGCCCTGCAGAGCCAAGCGTCGTGAAGACGGCACTGACAAGTTTCTCATCATCCCCGGCAAGTTCTTCAACTGCCGTGTTCAGTGCCCCTTCAACTTGCGTGATAATGAACAAGGCGCGGTCTTCAGGAATGCCCGCATTTAAAACTACTCTAGCGCGAATGTTTTCAGCTTCAGGAGAAGGGAAAAATACAAACTTCACGCGTTCGCCAAAGAACGGTCCAGCAGCAAGAAGTAAAACGCTTGAAATAGCAATTGCAACCGTTACATATCTCCAACGGAAAGAAAGGTTTAACATCCACGTAAATGGCCCATCGCGGAATGCATTAAAACCTCGGTCAAAAACCCTGCGGAAACCGCTCGGCTCATTATCATTAGAAGGTGCTATTTTCTTCAACGCCCAGAAAATAAATTCAAAGAATGTGCCTGCAATCAAAGATGCAATGGTCAGTATGAGAATGAATAATGGAATAGATGTATTTGATTTTGCGTCCAGCAATAAGCCTGCAAACGGAATACCTGCCAGATCAACTGCGCCAGATGAAACGCGGTTCATCAAAGCCAATAAAAATCCGCCAATCACAAGGCCAATTAGCATTTGACGCCAGAAGGACCATTTTTTTGCGGCGCGAGGTTGAAGCGTATGCGCCAAATGGCCTGGCAAAATCAGGAAACATTCTATCACACTTGCAATAATAACAGCGATCACAACAAACGGCATAACACCCATGATCTGACCAATAATATCGCGTATCAAAAACATTGGGGCAAATGCAGCTATCGTTGTAACCATTGCGGCCATAACAGGGGTTAGCATTCGGTTCGCGCCATTTTCTGCCGCTTCAAATGCTCCCTCTCCCTCTTCAAACCGTGTGGCGGTATGTTCCCCTACAACAATTGCATCATCCACGATAACGCCCAACATCATGATCATGCCAAAGAGTGTGATCATGTTTACGGTCTGGCCCATAACCAGCATGATACCAAGTGTCGCCATCATCGCGACAGGAATTCCAACAGCAACCCAAAACGCAATCCGTGCATTTAAAAACAAGAAGAGTGCTGCCACAACCAGTACCAGACCAAAAATGCCGTTCCAGAAGAGAAGCGAAATACGCTGCACGAGTGAATCAGCGCGTACCTCATATTTTTGTAGAGTGATGCCCGGCGGTAAGTTCGTTTCTATCTCCGCCAAATATTCATCAAGCACAGCAGCTGTTTTCAAAGTGTCAGCCGTCAATGCTCGCTCAATCGTCATTTGAATGGCGGGCTTGCCTTTAGAAAATCCTTGGGACTGGCCATCTTTATAATCAGGATAAATATTGGCAATATCTTCCAGCAATACTTTTTCACCGCTGGCAAAGGACCGCACTTCAATCTTGCCAATAGCAGTGGGATTTTCAACATCTGCCAATGCCCGGATTTGTTTTTCAACATCGCCTTTTAATTGGCCGGAAGGTGTATCACGACTACTATTGCTGATGGTGTTTGAAATTTCAGAAACGGATAAGCCAAGTCTGCGTAATTCTCGCTCTGGTACGTCCACACGAATTTCACGGTCGCGCATGCCAACAAAAGAAATTTTGTCGATACCACGTTCAATCAAATCATCACGAATTTTCTTGGCATGAATGCGTAAGGTTGATTCAGGAACATCTCCTGAAATCGAAATTCGAGCCACGCGGTCAAAAAATGCGCGCTTGGAAACTTCTGGCGTTTCCGCCTCTTCCGGCAAATTCGTTATGCTTTTTACGGCAGTATCAACTTCACCCACTGCTTCTTTCAGATCGGTGCTCGGGTCAAATTCTAATGCGATAGAGCCTGAACCTTCTCGCGCATAGGAAATCATATTGACGACGCCATCCGTAAAACGCACTTCAGGCTCAATCAATTCAATAACATTACGCTCAATATCTTCAGCACTTGCGCCTGGCCAGCTTACCGTAATGGTAACTTCCGGGCGCTCAACAGTTGGAAAGAATTGCGTATTAATTTTACCGATCGCAAACACGCCAAAAATGATCATCAAAATCATTAAAAGATTTGCAGCATTTGGATGGCGTGCAAATAAGCTAACGACACCCCCGCCTGGAAGTGTTCTAGCAATCATTGGCTAGCTCCGGCAGTGTTGTTTGCTTTGTCTGGATTGAGCACAGAAAGGCCTTCAGAAATTTCTGCTATCCGCGTTGTTAAAATTTCATCACCCTGCGCAAACTCACCTTGCAAAATGACGTAATCACCATCACGTGCGAGGAGCTTTACTTCTCGTCTTTGTAACTTTCCATCAATTACGACGTAGATTAAATTACTGTCATAGAGTGCAGTTTCAGGAATACGATATTGGCCTTCAAATGATTTATCAGGGACAATGATCTCGACAAATGCACCTGGTCTAAGCGCGCTATCATTTACTGCACCTTCAAATTTGGCGATCACTTCAACACCGCCACGGTTAGACGTAATTTGTGCGCCTATACGATCTATCACGGCATCGTAGCGATATTCCTCGCCACCAATTGTCCAGATGACTTCAACTGGACGCTCGATGACACCCTTGCTGTCAGATTGAATGCGTCCAAAACGCTGGTCTGTTAGCGTAAAACGCACTTCCAACTGATCGGCCTCATACATGGACACGGCGATATCATTTACACCAACAAACCTTCCCACAGCTGCATTTTTGAGACTTACAACACCTGTCATTGGTGAACGTAATACTGTATCTTCCAAATTGCGCTCTGCTTCTAAGATACCGCGCTCAAACCTTGAAAGCTGGTTGCGCAATTGATCAAGTCTTGATTGTTCAATTACCAACGTCAATTCGGTTTGCTCTAATGCCTGCTGACGCTGGCTAACAATTAAAGAGCGATCTTCAACATCTTTAGCCGTTGCCGTGCCGCGTTTTCTTAAAGCAGATATTCTTTCAAGATCGCTTTGAGCAAATTCAAGCTGAGTTGCAAGGCTCTTCATGCTGGCTTTTTCAAGCGCAATGCGCCCTTCATTTTCTGCTATGCGAGCAAGCGTTTCATCACGGTTTGAAATAGCGCCGCCAAGTGCGGTTTCAAAATTAAATGGATCAATCTTAAAAAGCGGCGCATCTTTTGCAATGCGGCCGCCAACTTTAAGGGCCGGATTTACTTCTATAATTTTACCACCAACCAACGGTCGAAGCTCAACGGATTTTGCGGCCTGCACTTCTCCATAAACAATCATAGAAGGTTGGAAACTGGTTTTCTGTGCAATCACACTGTCTATTGAATACGTGCTTTTAAAAGGCGGACGTTTTGCTGGTTCTTCCTTGGTGGCGATCATCACATTCATGCCCCAAAAAGCACCGAATAATACAGCAACCATGAGAATAATCTGCGCTAAAGAACGAAAAAGCGTTACAAACACACTCTTTACCGAACTCTTCGGGCTAGTATGTTCTACTTCAATTTCATCACTTTTTGTCAACATAGGTACACCGTTGAGTTCATAAAGCTAAATGTATCGCAAATACACTATTCGGCAAGTTACAAGTTTGTAATTTAGTAAACAGATCGCGATTACAATTCATCTGGGCGAATGGTATATACCGTGCTGCAAAACTCACATGTCGTTGTGTAATCTTCTTCGCGCATATCCGGTTTTTCAGGATCTTCAGCGAAACTACGTAGCATGCCAATTACTTTTTCACGACTACATGTGCATTTTTCAAGTACGGGAATGCCTTCAAATGCACGCACGCCATGCTCATTAAACAAACGGTAAAGCAAGCGCTCAATACCAATTTGCGGGTCAGTTAATTCATCATCGCCAACTGTATCCATTAATGCAGATGCCTCTACCCATGAATCATCATCAGCACGCTCGTCATCATCTTCACCTGAACCACCTGGTAGATCTCGAACAACAACACGGCTTTGAGATTCAGGTAAAAATTGCGAAAGCACACCCCCTGCACGCCACAAGGTTTCGCTTCCTTCTCCCGTCTCAGATGGGCGAATGATTTGCGCAACAGAGATCCTAAGCTTTGTAGGAATTTGTTCTGATTGCTTGAAATACTGATGCGCGGCCTCTTCAAGGCTAATGCCATCAAGCGCCACAATGCCTTGATAGCGCTGCATGTCTGCGCCTTGGTCAACCGTCATTGCCATGGCACCATTGCCAAGTAATTCACGCGGTGAGGCTCTTCCATTTTTAACGGCTTCTTCAACAGCAGCTGCATCATAACGGGCGTAGGCACGCACAGAATCCGGTGTTGAAAAATCAACAACTGCAAGTGATACAGGCCCATCAGATTGTGTTTGTAGAATGAAATTCCCATCAAATTTCAAGGATGTGCCAAGCAGAACTGTGAGCACAATCATCTCACTCATCAGGAAACAAACATCTTGAGGATATTGATGGCGTGTCAGTATTTCATCAAGCATCGGTCCTAAATGTACAGCACGGCCGCGTATATCGAGCGGTTCAACCGTAAAAGGCACAACAACATCGTCACCAGCAAGCGTATAATCATCTGCGGCAGCCATTGCTATTCCTCTTTGCCGAAACACCAAGCAAGAATTGCTTTTTGCGCATGCAATCTGTTTTCTGCTTCATCAAACACAACTGATTGTGGCCCATCCATAACCGCATCGGTTACTTCTTCACCGCGATGTGCTGGCAAGCAATGCATAAAGATTGCTTGGTCAGATGCTTTTGCCATCAGTTCAGGGTTAACCTGATATGGCATGAATGTATTATGGCCGGCAGCCTCATCCTCTGAGCCCATGGAAGCCCATGTATCCGTCACAACACAATCAGCATTGGCAACAGCTTTTTGAGCATCATTGTCAATTTGAATTTCAGCACCCTTGTCTTCTGCCCAATTTACAAACCGTGGATCAGGCTCGTGACCAGGCGGCACTGCAATGTTCATCTTGTAATCAAAGACAGCACTTGCTTCGATCAATGAATTAAGAACATTATTGCCATCCCCAGTCCATGCAACTGTTTTGCCCTCAACCGTGTCAAACCTTTCCTGCATCGTCATGACGTCAGCCATGATTTGGCACGGATGTGTATCATCCGTAAGACCGTTGATAACTGGAATGGTTGCGTGCTCGGCAAGTTCTTTCAATCTAGTATGCTCATTTGTACGGATCATAATTGCATCCACATAACGCGACAGAACGCGCGCAGTATCAGCAACCGTTTCTCCACGCCCCAACTGCATTTCAGATGAATTTAGCATGATAGATTCACCACCCAACTGACGCACGCCCACATCAAAAGAAACACGCGTTCGCGTAGAGGGTTTATCAAAAATCATCGCAAGTGTTTTTCCTTGCAATAGCTTTGATGTATCAGAACCAGCTTTCATTGCATGTGCAGTTTTTAGAATTGACTGCAAGCTCTCTCTATCTAGGGCAGAGATATCTAAGAAATGACGATAGGACATAGTTTCTAACCAGCGCTCTGGTTTTCCCTTACTGTATCAAGTGCTGCTCTCATTTTTTGCTGCACTGAGCGAATATCATCTTCATTGATAATCAGTGGTGGCACAATTCGAATAACGTTATTACCTGCCCCAACAACCAAAAGGCCCTCTTCGCGCATAGCCGCAATAATATCTAGGTTCAGTGCTTTAGCTTTCATGCCCATTAAAAGGCCAACACCACGTACATCTTCAAGTAGGTCCGGATAACTATCAATAAGTTCTGCTAGATTTTGACGAAAGAGCTTTGCCTTATCATTCACCGCTTCCATAAAGCCGTCTTCCAAAACAACATCAAGCACTGCATTGCCAATCGCCATAGCAAGCGGATTACCACCGAAGGTGGAGCCATGTGTTCCTAAAATCATAGAAATCGCAACATGTTCTTTTGCAAGACAAGCACCAAGAGGAAAGCCACCGCCAATTCCCTTAGCAATGCCCATGATATCCGGCTCTACATCATGGCGTTGATGGGCAAACAATGTTCCGCAACGACCAACGCCGGTCTGAACTTCATCAAACATCAATAAAAGACCATGCTCATCACACAGTTCACGCAAACCTCTTAAGCATTGACCGGGTATTTCACGTACGCCGCCTTCACCTTGTACAGGCTCTAGTAAAATCGCAGCTGTATTCTCATTGATCGCAGCTTTAACAGCATCATGGTCTGCAAATGGTACTGAAACAAAACCAGGGCTTCTTGGGCCAAAGCCTTCAAGGTATTTTTCTTGCCCACCGGCTGCAACTGTGGTTGTTGTCCGGCCATGAAAAGCGCCTTCGAAAGTAATGATCTCTACTTTATTAGGATTACCCTGCGCATAATGATAACGGCGTGCAGTTTTGATGGAACACTCCATTGCTTCTGCACCTGAATTGGTAAAGAACACACGATCAGCAAATGAATTATCACATAGTCTGGAGGCTAGCTTGGCTTGACCTGGAATTTCAAACAAATTTGAAAGATGCCAAATATTGTCAGCTTCACGTTTAAGCGTCTCCACCAAATGCGGATGCCCATGACCAAGAGAATTTACCGCAATGCCAGATGTGCAATCAAGATATGAATTGCCATTTGTATCATGCAACCAACAGCCCTCACCGCGCGCGAACTCAATTTTAGGCGGTGCATAAATATCAAACGTATGTTGTTCTTTTCCCATCACGGTATCCTGACTGGTTGAATGGTGCTCATTATTTCAATGAGCAATAAGCACAAAATAAAAAAACCGCCTCACGGCGGTCATGTCCATTGATATATAAAATAATATTACAATGTCCTGCGGTCAAGCTTTGAGATGGTGATATTTGGATGAGCGTTAACGCAACGCCTTTTCCACAGGACCAATTATGTTTTTTGAAATCTTGATTCAGCTTTCCACAGTTAAATGAAATTCGATTCTGCAAGTTGGGGATATTTAGAAAAAAAGATTCGTTCTTGATTCTCAACCCTTGTCATAGGAGTCTCGCACTGATTAATTACTTTCATGTGGTGACGGTACTGCGGCGTATTTGCAGGAATAACAAAAATAAATAACAGATCTGGTTTGGAATTTGTGATTCCGAATACGTAATAGGATTCTGTTTACAATTGAAAGAATACTCATGTCTTGGACAGATGATCGCGTAGCATTGTTATCAAAATTATGGGCTGACGGCTTAAGTGCCAGTCAGATCGCAGCTGAGCTAGGCGGCGTAACTCGTAATGCTGTTATCGGCAAAGTTCACAGACTTGGCCTTTCAGGCAGAGCAAAACCTGCCAACTCAAGTGTTAAGCGTGCCAAGCGTGCAAGCAAAACAACTTACGTAAAAAAACCTGGCGCACGAGGTTCTAGTAAGGGCACATCGCTCAGCGTTGTTTCGCGTACCGTTGTAGAAGACATGCAGGAACCAGAATCCCTCAAAATGGAATTGGTTGACCTAACAGAAAAGACATGCCGCTGGCCACATGGCGACCCAGCAACAAGTGATTTTCACTTCTGCGGACATTCATGCAAGGAAGATGGTCCGTATTGCGAATATCATTCGCGCTTAGCGTATCAACCAGCAACGGACAGACGCCGCGTCAACAAAACAGCTGCACGATAAATCTGCTGTTTAATTAAATTGCTAAAAACTTATCATCGAAAGAATATCCGGCACCACGCACAGTTCGGATAGGATCTTTCTCGCGCCCACGCTTGATGGCACGGCGTAGTCTACCAACATGCACATCAACCGTGCGTTCATCGACATATTTATCATGCCCCCAAACGCCGTCTAAAAGTTGTTCGCGGCTATAAACACGGCCAGGTGCACTCATGAAAAACTCAAGGAGCCTGTATTCAGTAGGTCCGAGTTTTACCTCACGCTGATTGCGATGAACACGATGTGTTTCACGATCTAGCGTGATATCTCCAAACTTTAGCTGCGTCGAAATCTTTTCAGGATTTGACCGGCGTAACATCGCTTTGATGCGTGCCATGAGTTCAGGCACTGAAAATGGCTTAACAACGAAATCATCGGCTCCGGTTGAAAGACCACGCACACGTTCTTCTTCTTCACTACGCGCGGTAAGCATGATAATTGGCAGTTTTTGAGCATCATCTCGCATTCTTAACCGGCGACAAAGTTCAATACCGGAGAGGCCCGGAAGCATCCAATCTAGTAAAAGTAAATCTGGGACAACCTCACGTAAACGCAGATCGGCATCGTCACCGCGATCATAAACTTCTACGTCATACCCTTCGGATTCCAGATTATAATGAAGCAATTCAGAAATTGCTTCTTCATCCTCAACGACTATTACCTTAAGTCGCATTGTTAATATCCTAGCTTTCTGGACTTAACTATCATCCACTTGATCATCATTATTAAGCGGAATTTCGTAACTGCCCGTTTTCATATAATGAATAGTTTCCGCAAGATTGGTAACGTGATCACCAATGCGTTCCATATTTTTGGCGCAGAAAAGCAAGTGTGTACAGAACGTGATATTGCGCATGTCTTCCATCATATATGTCAGCAGTTCTCTGAAGAGCGATGTATAAAGATTATCAATTTCATCGTCGCGTTCCCAAACTTCAATGGCCTTTTCTACATCCTTTGTGACGTAAGCATCTAAAACATCGTTTAGCTGTTCAATTGTCACATTGGTTAGATGACGAAGCCCACGAAGCAATTTCTTTGAAGGAAGATTATCTTCAATCTGGAACGAACGTCTTGCAATATTTTTGCCAAGGTCACCAATGCGCTCAAGATCGGTTGCCATACGCAGAGCACCAATTACTTCACGCAGGTCACCTGCCATTGGCTGGCGCTTTGCAATCATCAGAACGACATGATCATCAATTTCTTGCTGAAGAGCATCCAGTTTTTTGTCGGCTTTAACGACGCCCTTAGCCAGTTTTTTATCAACATTAATGAGCGCTGAAACAGAACGCTCAACCATGCTTTCTGCGTTCCCACCCATTTCAGAAATCTTGGAGACAATCAATTCAAGATCGTCATCAAACGCGGATACTGTATGTTCACTCATAATCTATCCAATCTTATTTTCTGCGTAGCAACGCAAATTAACCGTAACGTCCCGTAATATAATCCTGCGTTTGTTGGTTTGCAGGATTTGTAAAAATAGTATCTGTATCATCCATCTCAACAACAACACCAAGGTGGAACATCGCTGTTTTTTGCGAAACACGCGCGGCCTGTTGCATGGAGTGGGTCACGATAACAATCGTATAATTTTGACTTAGATCAGCAATAAGCTCTTCAACCTTTGCGGTTGCAATTGGATCAAGTGCCGAACACGGCTCATCCATTAAAATAACTTCTGGGCTCACCGCAATTGCACGCGCAATGCACAATCTTTGTTGCTGGCCTCCAGAAAGACCAGTCCCTGGCTCGTGTAATCTGTCTTTTACTTCTTCAAAAAGGCCCGCACGTTTTAGACTTGTGACGACGATTTCTTCCATGTCAGTTTTGCCGCGCACAAGACCATGAATACGTGGACCATAGGCAATGTTTTCAAAGATTGATTTTGGAAATGGATTTGGTTTTTGGAACACCATGCCAACGCGTGCGCGAAGTTCTACCACATCAATGTTCTGCTCATAAATATCCTGACCGTCTAGACGGATATCACCCTCTACACGGCAAATATCAATCGTGTCATTCATGCGATTAAGACAACGCAAGAAAGTCGACTTACCGCAACCGGAAGGACCAATAAGTGCGGTTACTTCCTTCTCGGCAATATCGAGCGTCACATCATGAAGCGCCTGTTTTTCAGCATAGAAAACAGAAACATTTTTCCCTGAAATTTTGATTTTATTATCAGCCATTTAATTCAGCACTTTTCTGTTTACTGGAAAGGTTATTTCCATCATTTTAATTTACCAACGACGCTCAAACCGCTTGCGCAGAAAGACTGCCAAAGCATTCATCAACATCAAGAACACCAATAAAACCATAATCGCAGCCGCTGTTTTTTGCTGGAATCCTGGCTCAGGTGCATCCGCCCATATAAATACTTGAACAGGCAACACGGTCGCAGAGCTTGTGATGCCTTCAGGAATATCCACCACAAAGGCAAACATGCCAATCATTAGCAATGGTGCTGTTTCGCCAAGTGCCCGCGCCATACCAATAATAGCACCTGTTAAAATACCCGGTATAGCAAGCGGTAAAACATGATGGAAAACAGCTTGCAATTTTGATGAGCCAACCCCAAGGGCAGCTTCACGAATAGATGGCGGCACAGATTTTAGCGCAGTGCGTGCTGCAATAATAATTGTAGGCAGTGTCATCAAAGCAAGCACCATACCGCCCACCAAAGGTGCAGAGCGTGGCAAACCAAAGAAGTTTAGAAAAACGGCCAATCCCAACAGACCAAAGACGATTGAGGGAACCGCAGCAAGATTGTTGATGTTGACTTCAATTAAATCCGTGAATTTATTTTTTGGCGCAAATTCTTCTAAGTAAATCGCAGCGGCAACACCAAGCGGAAATGAAAGTGCAAGCGTAATAAGCATCGTGAAAAATGAACCAACGACAGCCCCCCACACGCCAGCAAGTTCTGGTTCACGACTGTCACCATTTGAAAACAGAATTGAATTAAACTTAGATCTGATAAGGCCTGCCTCATTAAGTTGATCAATGACAATGACCTCTTTGTCTTTGAACTTACGGTCATCTTCAGGAGCAGCAATTGCTTGCAAGACCCAATTACCGGCAGCAGATCCTGTGCTTTCAAATGGAATAATTACATCGCCTTTTGCAATACTTGCAGAAAGCTCATTCACCTTAACAACGCCGCCACTCATACGGATGAGAAGGGAAGGCATTGAGGTGTCTAACGCAACACCTTTATAAATGGCATCGCGGTTATCAATTAGTGCATCAACCTTAGCTTGCTGCGTTTGAATGTTATACTCAAGCGAGCCAATTGCATCTTGAGCGCGAGTAACATCTGCTTCAACCTTTGAGTTTTCAATAATACCTTGTTGCGTCAGCAAGCTTAACTTTAATTCATCTAAAGGCGCCTGATTGCTGACAATCTCTTTAGTGAGGTGATCTTCAATGGTTTTAAGAAATCCTGCAAAAGCATCATCTTGAGCAGTAATTTCTACCTCACCTTCAGTAGTAGAGGCCGTTATCTCAACATCAGGTTTGGACAAGACAGGTTTTGCAGTAAGACCCTTTAGGTATAAATCTGTGAAGTCGGAAACCAAAAATTCAACTTCTTGAGGTGCGGCACTTAATGCTTCATTGTTTAAAAAAGCTTCGCGTAATTCCAAACCAACGCCATCTGAAAGTAACCCTCTAACAAGTTTACGATTTTTTCGACCAGATAAATATGGCGCTTGATCAAGTATAGCTTTGCTTGCCACTTTCTTAAAATTGGCAGTTATTCTTTTCTTTCCTTCAACCTGTTCGAGAAATTTATCACGATCAATGTTTGTTGCATCAACCGGCAATGTTACATGATGATACGTAAAGGCTGGTATGCCGTTTTGCGTAATTGTGAACAGTAGGAAAACAAGGAAGGCAATCGACGCTACAATTGCAGACAGTCCGATCATCTTAAATCGACGCTCGGCACGATACCGCTGCTTGATGCGTACATTTCGCTCATCGGAATTCGTGCTAGCTGTTATGTCGGGAGCATTGATAATATCAGTCATATTGTTCCCTATACTTCTGCACGACGCGCAATGCCAAAATGTTTAGACATAGCGTTACAATGAACAACACCAGACCCAGCGCAAATGCAGCTAAGGTTTTTGCACTGTCAAACTCTTGGTCACCTTGAAGCAGACTAACAATTTGCACTGTAACTGTTGTAACAGCCTCAAGCGGATTAATGGTCAAGTTTGCAGACAGGCTTGCCGCCATTACCACAATCATTGTTTCGCCAACTGCTCTTGATATGGCCAACAAAAGTGCCGCAACAATACCTGGCAATGCGGCAGGTAGTACAACCTTGCGAATGGTCTCTGATTTAGTCGCACCCATTGCATATGAGCCATCACGCAAAGACTGCGGAACTGCATTAATGACATCATCTGACAATGACATCACAAATGGAATGATCATCACACCCATTACAAGGCCCGTAGCAAGAGCTGATTCTGATGCAACAGACAAACCAATTGCCTCACCCCATCCACGAATAGCAGGTGCAATTGTAAGCGCTGCAAAAAAGCCATACACCACTGTTGGGATGCCTGCCAAAATTTCCATGATTGGCTTAGCTGCTGCACGGAATTTACTGCCCGCATAGTCCGACATATAGATTGCGGACATAAGGCCAAAAGGTGCTGCAACTGCAATGGCAATGAATGTTATGAGAAACGTACCTGTAAAGAGTGGTATTGCGCCGAAAATTCGAGAATAATCTTCTGAAGATGCTTCTTGCCCAGCGCCTTCAAATGCGTTTTGAGGTGACCAATGATAGCCAAACAAGAAATCAAATAGAGATACTTTCTGGAAGAAGCGTATCGATTCAAAAATCAAGGAAAGTACAATTCCAATTGTCGTCAAAATTGCCACAACCGAACATGCTATGAGCAAACCCATGATGAATTTCTCAACAAAATGCCTGGCTCGAAAATTAAACTCTATACGCCGTATGCCGTATAAAAATCCTGCAATAGCCAATAAGATAATCACAACGAGCAGAATAACATTGTTATTATTTAAAATAGAAAGATAAACGTCAGCCGCAGATTGTGCAGCCTCTAAAAGCGCACCTTTAGAACTTACAATAATACCACTACGGTCTTCGCCGGCCAGTGCTAAATTTTGAGCATCGCGCAAAAATGCTATGCGCTGAAACGGCTCCATGCCGGCTAATAAATCCGCAACGCGGGAACTTAGGATACTCTCAGTTACCCTACCAGAAATAGCGCTCCAAAAAAGCGTGATCAACAAAGCAGGAAACAGCGTTATAATGCTAAGAAACCCGCCATGATAGGCAGGCTTTGAATGCAAATTTGAAAAATTATTACCGGCTATCTGTAATGCTCGGCTTCGCCCAAACATGAACATCAATATAGAGGCAAGGAATATAGCCAGGAGAATATACAAGATCATAGGAAAGGCTTAAAAACAATCTACTGAGAGCGCAAGATCGCGTGTTGTCTGCACACAGAATTCCTGCCCGAACCAATTCCGGGCAGAAACCTCATTATTTCATTTAGAATGACATTGGAGCCATTTCATTTGCAGAAGCAGCAACTGCCTCACGATCAGCATCTGGAAGTGGGATAAGACCCTTGTCAGCAAGATATCCATCTTCACCCCAAGTGTCTTCACTTGTAAACTCAGCTACAAAATCTTCGATACCCGGGATCACACCAACATGTTCTTTCTTTACATAGAAGAAGAGTGAACGCGAGATTTTGTAATCACCAGCTGCAATGTTTTCAAATTCAGGAGCCACACCGCCAACTGTTGCACCTTTTACCTTGTCAGCATTCTGATCAAGGAATGAGAAACCAAATACGCCAAATGCATTTGCGTTAGCTTCAAGCTTTTGAATGATCAAATTATCATTCTCACCTGCTTCGATGTAAGCACCATCTTCGCGAACTGCATGTGCAATTTTCTTGAACGCTTTTTTGTCTTCCTTACGGAGAGCAGCCAAAATTTCAATTTTCTTAGCACCACCTTCTAGAGCGATTTCAGCAAAAGCGTCACGTGTACCTGATGTTGGTGGCGGGCCAAGCACTTCGATTTTGATGTTTGGAAGTGATGGATCAACATCAGCCCAAGTTTTGTTTGGGTTGGCAATTAACTTGCCATCGCTACCCGGAATTTCTTTAGCAAGCGCCAAGAAAATCTGCTCACGTGTAATGCTTAGCTCTGGACCCGATTTAGCATTCGCCAATACGATGCCGTCAAAGCCGATTTTAACTTCAACAGGTGTTACGCCGTTTTCTAGGCAAAGCTTAAACTCTTTTTCTTTGATACGACGAGAAGCGTTTGTAATGTCTGGAGTACCTTCGCCAACACCATTACAGAAAAGCTTCATGCCGCCGCCAGAACCGGTTGATTCAACAACAGGCGTTTTAAAGCTGGTTTTTTGGCCAAATTGCTCTGCAACAGATGTTGAGAATGGAAATACAGTAGAAGAACCAACGACCTGGATTTGGTCACGAGCATGAACCAGACTTGTAGTTGAAAGAAGCGCTGCGCCAACAGCAAAACCGAGTAATGAACGAATTTTCATGATTATCTCCAATATGAAACATTTGACTTTAAAACCGGTTTTGGGTTTCTTTCCTGCCCGAATACCAGCAAGAGGCCGACTAGTTCTCTTGAACATAGTTTTACAAGTTTAGTTATAACGTTTTATGACAGTCTAAGTATATGTTTTATAAAATAATAATCTAGTTCTTAACATTTTTAGAAACAGGAAAAGTCACACTAAATTCTGCACCCTCGCCTAATTCAGACTTTACAGCCAACCGCACCTTATGCCGATTTAAGATATGTTTCACAATGGCCAAACCAAGGCCTGTACCTTGTTTTTCACGGCTTCTAGCAACATCCACCCTATAAAAGCGCTCCGTAATTCTTTGCTGATCTTCAATGGCAATGCCCGGGCCATAATCGCGCACTGAAACGGTTACATCGTCCTGACTGTCCGTTTGATTATGATGAACTGAAATATCGACCTTGCCACCTTCATCACCATATTTACAGGCGTTTTCAACTAGGTTTTCAAAGACCTGAACCAGCTCGTCTTTGTCCCCAATGATGAAAATATCTTCCTTTTTCATGAACTTAATTTCCACATTCATTTGCTTTGCCAATTCATCAAGAGAACTAGTAACCGTCTCAATAATGCTTGTAATATTCACATGCTCTGAAGGTTGAACATGTGACTTCATTTCAATACGACTGAGCGATAAGAGATCATTCACAAGCCGCGTCATACGCTCAGCTTGGTCCTGCATAATGCCTAAAAAACGGTCGGTTGCCTTCTTGTCATTTTTTGCAGCACCTCTAATCGTTTCAATATAGCCTAACAGTGATGAAATCGGCGTGCGCAACTCATGGCTGGCATTTGCAATAAAATCAGAACGCATTTGTTCTGTGCGCTTGGCATCTGTTAGGTCGTGAAAACCCAACATGAATAGGTCTGCATTGTTTTCACTGGTCGTTTGGATAGGAGCAAGATCAACCGCAAACCAGCGATCATGTGGAACAGGTTCACTGTAATTCGTTCGCATGCGCGCTGATGTCTTTAATGCCTCTTCAATAAACCTATTTAGGTCGGGATGACGAAACCGAATGGTTATTAGATCTCCGATATTATGCGTACCAAATATTTCAATGCTTGATTGATTGGCAAATTTAACCGCACCACGGCGATCGAGGATATAGGCTGGATATTGCAGCGAATTCACAATCGCTGCATAGCTTGCGTCTGATTTTTGTGTGCTTGCCTCATTAGAGATAAACCGGGCTTGCTCATCATTTGTTTGTTTTAAAAACCAAATTGCCCCAACCGCGATCAACAACCCTATTAAAAGGAGCCAAGTGTGATCCGGGCTAAAATAAGCTGCAAATACAAAAATAATTGCAACAATGACGATATGCTGGCTTCGGTTTTGTGGTTCTTCATTCATGCTGTAGGCTTTATATTTTCCTATACGGTTAAACTGTTTTCACCTTATCACTATTTTACGGTAACCTTATCTGTAAAAATCACTATAAAATGGATGCAATCAAAGCGTATAACTTACTTAATATCACTGATTGCTTTTCCAAGGTTACATTATGATGACAGATATTCCCAAAGTAGACATTATTATCGACGGTCAAAACATTTCTTTTGATCTTGATCATACAGAATTGCCCAAAGAAATTGAAGAAACTGCATTTAAAAGCGGTGACTATCCTTACAAGAAGAAAATGAAGCGAAGTGACTATGAAGAAACTCTGAAACTTCTTCAATTCGAACTAGGCAAGCTTCAAAAATGGCTGCAGGAAAGTGGCGAGCGAGTTGTGATTGTTTTTGAAGGTCGCGATGCAGCTGGCAAAGGCGGTACGATCAATGCATTTAGACAATATCTAAATCCACGTCATGCTAAAACAATTGCGTTGTCAAAACCTTCTGATACTGAACAAGGTCAATGGTATTACCAGCGATATATTCAACATCTGCCAACTGAAGGTGAGATGATTATGTTTGACCGCTCTTGGTATAATAGAGCGGGCGTCGAACCAGTTATGGGCTTTTGTTCAGATGAACAACATGACAAATTTTTACACGAAACACCTAAGTTTGAAGAAATGCTGACGAATGATGGCATCCATCTCTTTAAGTTCTGGCTGAATGTCGGGCAACAAATGCAAATTAAACGCTTCCATGATCGTAGACAAAACCCGCTCAAAGCGTGGAAACTATCGCCGATAGACATCAAGGCACTTTCCAAATGGGATGCGTATACAACGGCGCGCGATGTGATGCTTAAAGCAACACATACCGATCATGCACCATGGACGATTATTCGCTCAAATGACAAACGGCGCGCGCGTATCAACGCAATTACGCATTTCCTGAGCCAAATGGATTATGAAGGGAAAGATGCAGATAGCATCGGAGAAATTGATCCGCTTATCCTTGGGCAAGGACACAAATTCTTCAATAGTTTTGGCGCCTAATTAACTTTTATACGCACATATGCAATGTCAATCACATCGCCTTTGCCTGTTACGGTCGCAGTATTGGTCGTATCCGTATTGATTGCGAAATACATTGCCTGATCAGGGTCCACTACATTTCCAATTGTTGCGCCGAAGACCGATGCTTCGGGCTGTAAACCAATGCGGAAACGTTTAGGTGTACATTCGCCGAACCCTTCAAACTGACATGAAACTCTATATTGTGCCGGGCTTGATGTTCCAGACTTTGCAAAAATCTCGACAGTAATCGACTTATTCGATATTTGCTCAACCACACCCGGTGGCAGACGCAATAAAATGGGTTCAGCGGACTGCTCCCGATCTTGCTCAGAACGCGTTGAGGATAGTCTTATCATTTGACTGTTTTGTTGCGTAATAATTTCAGCCGAACCACGGTTTGCTACGATAAGGGATGATGTATCTGAAGCTTCTAAGACAGTAATAAAGTCTTCTCTATTATTCTGGCGCGATAAAATATTCTGGTTCTGATTGCTACTGCCACCAATGAAACCGCTCTCCCTGAAACTGCTGAAAACTGCATATGCAAGATAGGCCACAAATAAGATTATCAGTAGGAAGATAACTAGGCCCATAAACCGTTTTTGCGATTTGCGGCGCTTTGCAAAACCCAGCGGCGGCTTTCTTTCTTCCGTATAATAATCTTCTAATGGATCGCTTTGAGGATATGTATCTGCTTCCGCCTCCATAACAGGATCTGCTGCCGGCATATGTTGCTCTACATATGGCTCATTATGATACTCCGGAGCAGGTTCTGGCGTAATAACTTCGTTGCTGACCTGCGGAGACGCAACATCATCTCCTAAAATAGCCTGCAATTCAGCAAGCGGGTCATCTGCTTGCACTGGCTCTTCAGAAATTTTCTGCGGCTGTTCAAAGGCTGGCGCTGGTTCCTCAGGCGCTTGAGTAAACGCCTGCGTCTCAGGTGGCAATTGCTCAGGTTCTACGGCGGGTTCTGGTGTAAAAGCAGGTTGTTCTTCTACGACCGCTGGTGAAGGTTCGGCATAAATGGATTCTTCAACGATAGGTTCTGGGGTTACCAGATTAAACTCGCCTTCAATACGCGAGATAGCATCTTCAAGATCTTGTTGCTGGGCAATTGCTGCCTCAACTGTGAAGGAGCGATTTTCTGTAATCATCCGGTGCAAAGCATTGCGTGATGATTGATAAATTTTTGCACGGATTTGTGCATCACTCGCATCTTGCGAAGTTAGAGCGCCTCTTATTAGAGCTTCAAAATTTGCCACAATCTTCTACCGATACTGTAAAATTATCATATCACCCATCCCCCAATTCTTTGATGATACGACAATGCCCCTTAATTTTCATCCGTTTTAGCTTTTTTTTAGCGCATTGCAACGGATTTAAATTCAAAACCACAAGCATTCATTAAATTTGTTGCAAGAATGGCGTTTGCTGGCGCGTTTTATAGATTGCAATGCGTCAAAAACACGATATATAAATTTTGACGCAAACGTAAGAAGTGAGGAGCTTCGATGCCCATTCCAGAAGTTATGCAGGGAAATTTATCTATTCCCGTTGTTGCAGCACCCTTGTTTATAATTTCGCATCCGGAATTGGTATTAGCACAATGTAAGGCAGGTGTTGTGGGTTCATTCCCAGCATTGAATGCAAGGCCGGCTGAACAACTCGATGAATGGTTGGCGCAAATTACAGAAGAGCTCTCATCTTACAAAGCCGCAAACCCGGACAAGCCGGTTGCACCATTTGCTGTGAACCAGATTGTGCATACGTCTAACAATCGTCTCGAACATGATCTTTCCATGTGTGTGAAATATAAAGTGCCGATTGTGATTACATCGCTTGGCGCCGTGCCGGAAGTAAATGATGCTGTACATTCTTACGGTGGGATTGTGCTTCACGACATTATCAATAATCGCCACGCAAATTCCGCCATTCGCAAAGGTGCTGATGGTCTGATTGCAGTTGCGACTGGCGCTGGTGGCCACGCAGGCACATTGTCACCGTTTGCGCTCATTCAGGAAATTCGTGAATGGTTTGATGGCCCTCTTCTTCTCTCTGGTTCAATCGCCAATGGCGGTGCCGTATTAGCTGCCCAAGCCATGGGCGCAGACATGGCCTATATCGGCTCGCCTTTTATCGCGACCCATGAAGCCCGCGCGGATGATGCTTATAAACAAGCAATTGCAGACTATAACGCCAATGACATTGTCTATACCAACCTCTTCACGGGTGTGCATGGCAACTATCTAAAACCATCCATTGAAAATGCAGGCATGGACCCGGACAATCTGCCGGAGAGTGATCCTTCCGCGATGAACTTTGCTTCTGGCGGCAATACGGATGCAAAAGCATGGAAAGATATCTGGGGTTGCGGTCAAGGCATTGGGGCAGTGAAATCCGTTGGCTCAACGCAAGATTTGGTGAGCCGACTTGTCACTGAATATGATGCGGCTAAAGAGAAAGTTGCTTAGAGTCTAAACCCTAACCCCGCCCATGCGGTTCATCGAAATCAAGTTCTGGTCCTGCTGGTACGATTAGATGAGGGTTCACGGTCTGGTGGCTTCCATAATAATGCTTTTTGGCATGGGCAAAATTCGCAGTGCCTTTAATGCCCGGCCATTGATATAGGTCGCGCGTATAGGCCCACAGGTTTGGATATTCTTTCAACATCTTTTTGTTGCATTTGAAGTGGCCAACATAAACCATGTCGAACCGCATCAAAGTTGGGAAGAGACGCCAATCGGCTTCCATTGGTGTGTCTCCAATAAGAAACCGGCTTTTCGCTAAAATGTCCTCAAGAAAATCGAGTGTCTCAAATAATGGATGAATGGCAGCGTCATAGGCTTCCTGCGTTGTTGAGAAGCCGCATTTATAAACACCATTATTGAGCGTGTCATAGATACGATCGTTGAGCGCATCAATTTCCACGCGTTTGTCTTCTGGGTAGTAATCACCTTCTTTTGCACCCAAATCATCAAACTCTGAATTGAACATACGGATGATTTCAGAGGACTCATTAGAAACAATTGTGTTCTGTTTTTTGTCCCACAAAATAGGAACTGTCACGCGGCCCGAATAGTTTGGATCAGCTTTTGTGTAGACTTCATAGGCATAGGTGAGATTGTGTAACTTGTCGCCAACAATGCCATCTTCGTCTTCAGCGAAAGTCCAACCATTATCTGCCATATACCAATGAACGAAGGAAATATCGATCATATCCTCAAGACCTTTGAGTGCCATGAAAATCAGCACACGATGCACCCACGGACAGGCATAGGATGCATAGAGATGATAACGGCCAGCTTCGGCTTTGAAACCATCGGATCCAGACGACCCAGCAGAACCATCCTTTGTTATCCAGTTTCGAAATTGTGCGGCATTGCGCACAAATTTACCACCAGAATC